>CALCZO010000157.1 GCA_937903315.1 uncultured Alphaproteobacteria bacterium | reverse complement strand
CAGTCTTCCGGCACATTCGTTGCCGTGCCGGGCGAGACGCCCGAGCTGAAGGCACGCGCGGCGGCGCGCATCGAAACGCTGACGGTTCTTGGCAGTGTGGCCACGCCGTCGCTGCCGGGGGCGATGAAGCCGGTGGACGGGCACTATCATCGCGCGCATGTCACGCTGAGCTGGCCGCTTGCCAATATCGGCCCCTCGCTGCCCAACCTGATGGCGACGGTTGCAGGCAATCTGTCGGAACTTCGCCAGTTCTCAGGCCTGCGCGTGCTCGACATCCGGTTGCCCGAGGCTTTCGCCGCGGCCTATCCGGGGCCGAAATTCGGGGTGGCCGGCACACGCGCGCTGGCGGGCGTGGCGGGCAGGCCGCTGATCGGGACGATCATCAAGCCGAGTGTCGGCTTTTCGCCGGACGAAACGGCAGCCACCGTCAAGGTTCTGGCCGAAGCCGGCATCGATTTCATCAAGGACGACGAGTTGCAGGCCGATGGTCCGGCCTGCCCGTTCGAAGAGCGCGTGCGTGCGGTGATGGGTGTCATCAACGATCATGCCGACCGGACGGGCAGAAAGGTGATGTTTGCCTTCAACCTGACCGATGAGATCGATGTCATGCGGGCCAAGCACGATTTTGTCGAGGCGCAGGGCGGCACATGCGTGATGGCCAGCCTCAATTCGGTCGGGTTGAGCGGCATGATCGCGCTCGGTCGCCACAGCCGGTTGCCGATCCACGCCCACCGCAACGGCTGGGGCTCTCTGTCCCGCGCGCCACTGCTCGGCTGGTCGTATATCGCCTGGCAGAAGTTCTGGCGATTGGCCGGAGCCGATCACATGCATTGCAACGGTCTGGCCAACAAGTTTTCCGAAGAAGATGACAGTGTGATCGCCTCGGCGAAGGAATGTCTTACGCCGATGTTCGTCGGCAAGCCCTGTACGGTAATGCCGGTGTTCTCCTCCGGCCAGACGGCGCGCCAGCCGGCAGAAACCTTCCGGCGGTTGGGGTCCGCTGACTGCATCTATGCTGCCGGTGGTGGCATTCTCGCCCATCCCGACGGGCCGGCGGCGGGCGTTGCCAGTCTCAGGCAGGCTTGGGATGCAGCCATGGCGGGCATTCCCGCTGCGACATATGCCGAAACGCACCCGGCCCTCAAACGGGCGCTTGAGACGCGCGCATGACCGTTTGCCTGCCTGATGGCTTTCTGGTCGCCTGGTATGGCGACGATTTCACCGGCTCGGCCGCCGTGATGGAGGTTCTGACCTTCGCCGGCCTGCTCTCGGTGCTGTTTCTGGCCCCGCCGACGGCGGATGACCTGCGGCGTTATGATGGTGTGCGTGGCATCGGCATCGCCAGCACGGCGCGTGCGCAATCCCCGGCGTGGATGGATCAGCATCTGCCCGAGCCGTTCAACTGGATGAAGCGATCGACAGCGCAGATCTGCCATTACAAGACCTGCTCGACCTTCGATTCCGCCCCGCATATCGGTTCGATCGGTCGTGCCGCCGACATCGGGCAGCGGGTCTTTGCCGGGTCTTTCATCCCGATGCTGATCGCCGCGCCGGCCATCCGGCGCTATCAGGCCTTCGGCCATCTGTTTGCCGGGGCGGGCGACGGTGTTTTCCGGCTCGACCGACATCCGGTCATGGCGCGCCACCCGGTCACTCCGATGGCGGAGGCCGATGTGACGCGCCATCTCGCCGCGCAGACCGGGCAGCGTATCCGCCTCATCGACTGCGAGGCGCTGGCGAGCGATGACGCCGCGACGCGTTCGCTTGAGGCCGCTTTGGCCGACGGGCCGGCGATTGTGGCCTGCGATACCATGAACGACGACGAGCTTGCGCGCGTCGGCGCATTGATCTGGCGGAACCGGCACCGCGGCCGCTTCGTGCTCGGCTCACAAGGCATCGAGTATGCCCTGATCGCCTTCTTCCGCCGCGAGGGCTGGCTGCCGGCGGCGGTGCCGCCGGCACCCTTCGGGCGTGTCGACCTGCTGCCCGTCGTCTCCGGCTCCGTCTCGCCGACCACCGCGCAGCAGATCGCGCATGCGGCGCAATCCGGCTTCCGCGTCCTTCCCTTGGATGCGACGCGGCTGCTCGCCGGCCCGACCAGCACCGCGGCTTGCATCGACGAGGCTGTGTCTGCGGCCCTCGGTTGTATGGCGGACGGTGCCTCGCCGCTGATCTGCTCGGCGCAGGGGCCCGATGATCCGGCAGTTGCCGCCTTTCGCGCGGCTGTGGCGCATCATGGAGTGGACGAGACGCAGGCCAATGCCGCGCTGGGGTCGGCGCTCGGGACGATCCTCAAGCGGATCATCGATCAGAGCGGCGTGATGCGTGCCGTCGTTTCGGGGGGCGATACCTCCGGCGCCGTCACCCAGCAGCTGGGCGTGCGCGCCCTGACTGCTCTTGGCACAACCACCCCCGGCGCGGCCCTGTTCTGTGCCGACCGTGGCGCTGATCGCAAACCCATCGAACTTGCCCTCAAGGGTGGGCAGATGGGCGCAACCGGGCTGTTCAGGCATCTGCGCGACGGCCAGTAGCGCCCGCTGCCCAATGCCCGGCAGAACGCCGTGCTCAGGTCCGGCAACCGGTTCAGCGGGGTGTGTCCCGCCACGGGTCTGACGCCGGACTTTGGATCAGGCGGCCCATGGGTCAGATTTTGTTTTCGAGCAAGACAATCCTGACGCCGCCTTCCTCCAGAATGACGCGGGAGCGGGGGAACGAAGCACCCCAGACCGGATCATCCAGCGGGGGAGGGTAGGTCACCAAAGTCTCGATGCCGCTGACGACAATGGCCCGCGCACAATCGATGCACGGAAAAAATGTCGAGGCCAGTCGCCCGCCTGACAGGGCGCGCCCACTGCGGGCCGCGCTGAAAATGGCGTGGCGTTCCGCATGTTCCATCCAGACGAAGCGCCCGTCGCCCTCGTGGCGCTCGGGGAGATCGGCAACGCCGTCCGGGAAGGTGTTGCAAGCGGCAATCGGCGATCCATCGTCGCAGGTCAGGATCGCGGCGCCGACCTTCCGGACCCGGTTGGGGCTGTCTTGCGCGACCGCGAAGGCGAGTTGCATCAGGGCTGCGTTATCCACATGGATCTCCTGTCCCGCACACCGCTGGGGTGCCCGCCCTTAACCGGTATCCAGAATGCGATGCCTCTACAAGGCCTGGGGTGCGGCATGAGTAAGCGCTCATTGCCGCTCCATTCAACACTGTGCCGAAACGTTTGGCGCGTTCTAATAATTCGAACAGATATCTCGATAATATGATCTAACGCGCACACTCCATTCGTGATCTAGTTTCGATCGTGATCAGGTGGCCGCGTTTTGCGGACCGGAAAAAGGGGGCCTCGCATGACATCGATTGATCGCCGTAGAGTGTTGAAGACCGGGGTTGCAGCCCTTGCCGCAGGCCCGCTGGTCGGTTTTGACGTCGCCGCTCAAGGCAAGCCGGTGGTGAACCTCCAGCTTGGCTGGCTTCTCTCCGGCAACCAGATTGGCGAAGTCGCCGCGAAGGCCATGGGCTTTTACGAGGCCGAGGGTATTGAACTGAAATTCCAGGCGGGCGGCCCCAACATCGATGGTGTCGCGGTGGTCGCAGCCGGCCGCTTCGAGGTCGGGCAGGTTTCGTCGAGCCCTTCGCTGATGCTTGCGGCATCGCAGGATATCCCGATCAAGTGCTTCGCCACCGGCGCGCAGGTCCA
>CALCZO010000156.1 GCA_937903315.1 uncultured Alphaproteobacteria bacterium | reverse complement strand
TCGACAAGATCTCGCGCAAGTCGGACAATCCGTCGATCACCCGCGACGTGTCGGGAGAGGGCGTACAGCAGGCGCTGCTCAAGATCATGGAAGGGACGGTTGCGTCAGTTCCGCCGCAGGGCGGGCGCAAGCATCCCCAGCAGGAGTTCCTGCAGGTCGATACCACCAACATCCTGTTCATCTGCGGTGGCGCCTTCGCCGGGCTGGAGAAGATCATCTCCGGGCGCGGCAAGGGCACGTCGATCGGCTTTGCCGCCAAGGTGGAAGCGCCCGATGACCGTCGCACCGGCGAAATTTTCCGCAAGCTCGAACCTGAGGATCTGCTGAAATTCGGCCTGATCCCGGAATTTGTCGGCCGCCTGCCGGTGATCGCGACGCTCGAAGACCTCGACGAGGAAACCCTCAAGCAGATCCTGACCCAGCCGAAGAACGCGCTGGTCAAGCAGTATCAGCGCCTGTTCGAGATGGAGAACGTCGACCTGACCTTCCAGGACGAGGCGGTGGGCATGATTGCCCGCAAGGCCATCGAGCGCAAGACCGGCGCGCGCGGCCTCAGGTCGATCATGGAAGGCATCCTGCTCGATACGATGTTTGATCTTCCGGGGCTGGAAGGCGTCGAGCAGGTGGTCGTCGGTCCCGAGGTGGTCGAGGGCAAGGCCAAGCCGCTCTACATCTATTCCGACCGCGACGAGAAGAAGGCTGAATCGGCCTGACGCGACAGGCGCGGCCGGGTATAGGCCAGCGGGCAGCCGCGCCGGGTGGTGATCCATGCCGAGACGTTCTGGCTCATGCCGCAGACGTGGATGGTTCCGTCGATGCACGTTTCCGCGCCCTGAGGCCAGAACCCGGATGACGCACGGCAGTCGCACGGGGCTCTGGGCCGGTCATCAGCCGCGCCGGCCGGTCCGGTCGGAGCGAGGGCCAGGATCAGCCCGAACGTCATGCAGAAACCGCGTGAACCCGTCCGTGACCCTGTCATGGCGCAACTCCCGATCCGCACCTTCGACGATACGACAGGAACGGCCGGTCGTCAGCACAGATGTCACGGCTTAAGCCTTGAAACCGGGCGCCGGACGCGCCATTTTCACTCCGTCTGCCACAGGAACGCCGCGAGTCGCGGGTTCGCCGGCAGCCGTGCGCATGGTGCGGCGGCTGAAGGGCTGTGGGGCGGGCAGAGCCGGGGCGGATTTTCCGTCCGCGGCGACCGAAAGGAAGAACGATGACTGGTCAGAAACCGCGTCCCCCGATCGTTGCCGGCAGCATCGAGACGACGCCCGTCCTGCCGTTGCGCGATATCGTGGTGTTTCCGCACATGATCGTGCCGCTGTTCGTGGGCCGCGAGAAGTCGATCCGCGCGCTGGAGGAAGTGACGCGCTCCGAGCGCTACATCCTGCTGGCCACGCAGAAGAACAAGGACGAGGACGATCCGAGCGCTGAAGGCATCTACGAGATCGGCACCGTCGCCAGCGTGCTGCAACTGCTGAAATTGCCGGACAGCACGGTGAAGGTGCTGGTCGAGGGCGTCGGCCGCGCGCGCATCCGTCGCTATGTCCGCGAGGACGGGTACCTTGAGGCGGAGGTCGAGATTCTTGCCGACGATCTTGGCGACAAGGTCGAGGTCGAGGCGCTCGCCCGTTCGGTCATCAACGAGTTCGAAGGCTATGTGAAGCTGAACAAGAAGGTTTCGCCTGACGTGGTCAGTTCGGTCGCCCAGATCGACGATTACGCCAAGCTGGCCGATACCGTTGCCGGTCACCTCGCGGTCAAGATTTCCGACAAGCAGGCGATCCTCGAACTGCCGAAGGTTGCCGACCGTCTGGAAAAGGTGCTCGGCCTGATGGAGAGCGAGATTTCCGTTCTCCAGGTGGAAAAGCGCATCCGCACCCGCGTCAAGCGGCAGATGGAGAAGACCCAGCGCGAGTATTACCTCAACGAGCAGATCAAGGCGATCCAGAAGGAACTCGGCGACGGCGACGAGGGCAAGGACGAGCTGTCCGAGCTCGAAGAGAAAATCCACCGCACCAAGCTGTCGAAGGAGGCGCGCGACAAATCGCTGCATGAGCTGAAAAAGCTCCGCCAGATGTCGCCCATGTCGGCCGAGGCGACGGTGGTGCGCAACTATCTCGACTGGATGCTGGCCCTGCCATGGGGCAAGCGCTCCAAGGTCAAGAAGGACCTCAAGCTGGCGCAGGACACGCTCGACGCCGATCACTACGGCCTCGACAAGGTCAAGGAGCGCATCGTCGAGTATCTGGCGGTGCAGCAGCGCGCCAACAAGCTGACCGGTCCGATCCTGTGCCTCGTCGGTCCGCCCGGCGTCGGCAAGACCTCGCTCGGCAAGTCGATCGCCAAGGCGACGGGGCGTGAATTCGTCCGCATGAGCCTCGGCGGCGTGCGCGATGAAGCGGAAATCCGCGGACATCGCCGCACCTACATCGGCTCGATGCCGGGCAAGATCATCCAGTCCCTGCGCAAGGCGAAAACGCAGAATCCGCTGTTCCTGCTCGATGAGATCGACAAGATGGGGATGGATTTCCGCGGTGATCCGTCGGCGGCGCTGCTGGAGGTGCTCGATCCCGAGCAGAACCAGACCTTTGCCGATCACTATCTTGAGGTCGATTACGACCTGTCGAACATCATGTTCGTCACCACGGCCAACTCGCTCAACATCCCCGCGCCGCTGATGGACCGGATGGAGATCATCCGCATCGCCGGCTACACCGAGGATGAGAAGGCCGAAATCTGCCGCAGGCACCTGATCGCGAACTCGCTGGCCAAGCACGGTCTGAGCGCCAAGGAATGGTCGATCACCGACGCGGGGCTGCTTCAGCTTGTCCGCCGCTACACGCGGGAATCGGGCGTTCGCAATCTTGAGCGCGAGATTTCCAACCTGATCCGCAAGGCGGTAAAGAACATCCTGATGCTCAAGGTGACCTCGGTCGAGGTGACCGAGGACAACATCGCCGAATTCCTCGGCCCGCCGAAGTATCGCTACGGTTCGGCCGAGAGCGAGGATCAGGTGGGTGTCGTCACCGGCCTGGCGTGGACCGAGGTGGGCGGTGAGCTTCTGACGATCGAAGGCGTCATGATGCCCGGCAAGGGCAAGATGACGGTCACCGGCAACCTGAAGGATGTGATGCGGGAGTCGATCTCCGCCGCAGCGTCCTGGGTTCGCTCGCGCTGCCTCGAATTCGGCGTTGCCCCGCCGCTGTTCGACAAGCGCGACATCCATGTCCACGTGCCCGAGGGCGCGACGCCGAAGGACGGTCCGTCCGCCGGCATCGCCATGGCAACCACCATCGTCTCGATCATCACCGGCATCCCGATCAAGCGGACGGTGGCGATGACCGGCGAGGTGACGCTGCGCGGCCGCGTCCTGCCGATCGGCGGGCTGAAAGAGAAGATGCTGGCCGCACTGCGCGGCGGGCTGAAGACCGTTCTCATCCCGGAAGAGAACGTCAAGGACCTCGCCGACATCCCGGCCAATGTGAAGAACGGGCTGGAAATCATCCCCGTCTCGCGCATGGACGAGGTGCTGAAGCACGCGCTGGTGCGTCAGCCGACGCCGATCGAATGGGACGAGTCGATGGCCGACAAGGCCGCCGCAGCGACCGACGACGAGAAATCCGGCGCCGTCGCCCACTGACGGGCGCTTGCCTCCGACCAGATGCCCCGCGCCCCCGCGCGGGGCTTTTTCATAGGCGGCAGGCTTGCCAAGCGGGGAAAAATCGCGTCAAACGACGCGCAAGGGCGGTTAGCTCAGCTGGTTAGAGCGGCTGGTTTACACCCAGTAGGTCGGGGGTTCGAATCCCTCACCGCCCACCATTGTCCCATTGGCCGAACATGAAAAACCCCGCCGGAGCGGGGTTTCCTGGTCGTGCTGGCACGGGCCCGATTACATCTCGGCGTGCGGGCCGGCCTCGGCGAGCGCCGCGCCGATTTCAAGGCCCAGATCGTCGAGGTTGTCCTGCTCGCGGGCCGTGACGTCCTCGCCGCGCGCCTGACGCTCGGCCTCGTCGTCCGAACGGGCGATGTTGATCGTCACCTTGACCTCGACTTCCGGATGCAGGTGCACCGGAACCTGATGCAGGCCGAGCGCCTTGATCGGTGCGTTGAGCACGACCTGGCTGCGGCCGACAGTGAAGCCGGCGGCGGTCATCACATCGGCGAGATCGCGCGTCGACACCGAACCGTACAGCACGCCCGACTCGCCCGCCGAGCGGATCAGCACGAAGCTCTGGCCGTCCAGCTTCTTGCCGACGGCGTCCGCTTCCTTCTTCATCTCGAGATTGCGGGCCTCAAGCTGGGCGCGCTTGCCCTCGAATACCTGCTTGTTGGCTTCGGTGGCGCGCAGCGCCTTCTTCAGCGGCAGCAGGAAGTTGCGGGCGTAGCCGGCCTTCACCTTCACCACATCGCCCATCTGGCCAAGCTTGGCCACGCGCTCGAGCAGGATCACGTCCATGTCAGTCTCCTTGAGTGTCTGGATTACGTCGGTTGTGCGGGACCGCCCGGAGGGCGGCGGAAATCGAAGGCGGCGTCGAGCGCGCCCGCGATGGCGAACAGGAAGGCGGGAAGGCCGAACACGAGAACGGCAATCCAGCCTCCCCAGAGGAGAAAGCCGCGGTCGCGGCGGCCGAGCGTGCGGAAATGCAGCAGCGACAGCCCGGCCAGCATCGCGGCCACCGTTGCGGCCGTCAGCACGAGCGAGGCGGCAAGGCCGAGATAGCCATCGAGCCGCGAGACGATGAGCGCCACCAGAATGACGGCCAGTGCCTGACGCGGCAGCGCGATCAGATAGCCTGGAAACGGCGGAACCGGCAGGCGTCCCGAACGCGCGACGATCCGCATCGCCAGCCACAGGCTCAGCACCAGCATCACCGTGACCAGAAAGGTCAGCATGCCGGGCATGATGAACGCATAGAGCTTCGACATCGCCGCGACATCAAATCCCGGCGGCGTCGTCCGCCCGGGCGCGCCCTCCGTCATCGCACGGAACAGCATCTCGACCGTCGTTGCCAGCTTGGTCTGGAGCGCGTCATAGCTGGTGTCGATCGTCATCGCGCCGATCAGCGTGACCACGACCGCATAGCCGCCCAGCGCGCCGAACAGCAGCCCGCCGAGCCGCCGCCCGGTGCTGACGGCCTCGCCCGTTTCGGCCAACGCCGGCAGCCGCGGCACGAGCACGCTGGCAAGATAGGCTGGCAGGCCGACCAGCAGCCCGAAATAGAGCGCAGCCTTGCTGGAGATCAGCACATCCATCAGCAAACAGCCGACCAGCGCGCCGAGCGCGGCGATCAGCGCATGCCAGCCGAGGCCGACGATCATCAGGGGCAGGGGAGCGATGAAGAACAGGAAGGCCGACAGCATCGAGCCGGGCGTCAGAACGCCGGACAGCAGCGCCGAGGCAATGCCTGACGCGATGCTCAGAAAAATGGCCTTAACCAGCATGGTCCGCTGTCCCGTATCAACGGTTAGGGGGAAAGTACCCCCAGCGATACCGCTCCGGGGCAGCCCCCGGCGCGGCGACGATAGGCGAACCGGAGGCGTCGCCGCCCCCGGCCGGTCTTACTTGATCACATACGGCAGCAGGCCGAGGAAGCGGGCGCGCTTGATCGCCTGGGCGAGTTCGCGCTGCTTCTTGGCCGAGACGGCGGTGATGCGGGACGGAACGATCTTGCCGCGCTCGGAAATGTAGCGCGAGAGCAGCTTGACGTCCTTGAAGTCGATCTTCGGCGCACCTTCACCCGTGAACGGGCAGGACTTGCGGCGGCGGAAGAACGGGCGGCGTCCACCGGCGGCGGCGCCAGCGCCGGCCGAGTCCTTGCGATCAGCAAACGACATCAGACGTCCTCCCCGACTTCATCATCTTCACGATCACGGCGGCGCGGACGATCACCGCCACGCTCGAAATCGCGCTTCTCGTCACGCTCGCGCTTCTGCAGCATCGCAGAGGGGCCGTCTTCCAGCTCCTCGACGCGCACGGTCATGAACCGCAGCACGTTTTCGTTGATGCGCATCTGGCGCTCCATCTCGGCGACGGCCGGGGCCGGGGCGGAGATGTTCATCAGCGCGAAATGCGCCTTGCGGTTCTTGTTCATGCGGTACGCGAGCGATTTCACGCCCCAGTACTCGACCTTGGTCACTGCGCCGCCGGCGCCCTCGATCACCGCCTTGTACTGCTCGGTGAGGGCTTCAACCTGCTGCGCGGAAATGTCCTGGCGTGCCAGGAACACATGCTCATAAAGCGGCATGTCCGTGCCTTTCTGTTCAACCTGCGTTGCTCCCGTCCCGGCGCTGAACCCTTCGAGCCCCGGAAAGGCCCGACGGAATGAACGAAGGCGTCGACAAGGGAGAACAGGCCAAAGCCTTGCGGGGAATCCCCGCTCTCCTTTCAGCCGCCGACCGAAATGGAAGCGTGCTCGTTAGAGGACTTTGACCGACTTTGCAAGGGTAGACAGCGTCACGCGGCGTTGATTCCGCGCTCTTTTTGCGCGCTGACGAGCGTGAAGCCCCGCGTATCGCGCCGCGTTGCGCAAAACCCGCAGTCGAGCGGAGCGCTTCCGGCAAGAGGATGGGCCGCCAGCGCCCCGCTGGCCACCAGCCGGCCTGCCTCGCCAAGAGCCAGAGTCAGGGCCGGTGCCTCGCCCTGCATCACGCCCGGGACCGGGCAGGTGGCGCTGGCCGGCAGATTGACGATGGTCTGGTTTGTCGCCCTGAGGCTGGAGACCAGCGCCGCCTCGCCCAGTGCCAGCACATCGACGGTGCGTGGATCGCGCCGCATCCGCCCTGCCGGCAGCGCGCCGAGATCATCGGGCTGCGGCCGGTGGATCAGCACGAGGCTCTCGGTCCGCACCGACCGGGTGGCGCAATGGGCCTGCCAGGCCTCGGCTGCCACACCGGGCAGGACGACGGTGGTTTTCTCGCCCTCGCCCAGTTGTGCGCCGAACGCGCAGGAATCGAACAGCGGATGGGGCGCAAGGCACGCCCCGGCCAGCAGCGGCAGCGCAAGGCCATAGACCACGCCCGCCGCAGTCACCGGCGGCAGCGTCGCCAGCACGCGGCTGCCGGCCGAGACCCGCGACAGCGAGGCCGCGGAGGCCGCTTCAGCCACAAGCTGTTCGTGCGTGCGCATCAGCGGCCTGAGCACGCCGGTCCCATCGTCGAAGCTGATCAGCGCCGGTGCGGTGCCGGTCAGCCGCGGAAAACCGGTCCTGCCGATGAACTCGACCTGATCCCAGTGGTCGAGGCCGGCAACGCCTTCGGGCAGATCATCGCCGAACGCCGCGACGAACCGGATGCTCATCTCCGCCGCCGCCGCATCGCGGGCCCGTTCTGCCGCCGCGATGCCGGCGAACCGCGCCACGGTGACGATCGCGACCGCATCGATGCACCGGGCCGCCTCGGCCAGCCGGGCGGCCTCCTCGAAAATGCCCATCGGGGCAGGGATGCCGCCGGCCCGCTGGACGGCCAGCAGCGCCACCGTGGCCTCGGCCGTGTTGGGCAGGCTCAGCACCACCCGGTTGCCCGCCTTCAGCCCCAGCGCCCGCAGCTTCTGCGCGCACAGGTCGACCTCGACATTGAGATCGCGGCAGGTCATCGCCTGCGCCGCGCGGCCGAGCAGCCCCTCGACCTCCGGCGGTTCGACCAGGGCCAGCGCGCCGGCACGCAGCGTCGCGCCGCCCTTGACCAGTCCCGGCAGCGACATGCCGCTCCACGGCGGTTGCAGCAGGCTCGGTGTGCGGTCGTGTTCGCTCATGCATCACCTCGCCACCAGACATCGGGCGTGAAGTCATAGGCCGGCCAGCGCTCGGGCCGGTGCAGGCGCGTCCAGCGGGCAATCCACCGCTCCGGCGCATGATACAGCGGGACCATATAGGCGCCGGAAATCAGCGCCCGGTCAAATGCCCGGACGGCCGATACGTAGTCCTCCAGCCGCCGGGCTGACAGGAACGCCCGGATCGCCGCGTCGATGGCGGGTGAGCGCGCCCCGGCATAGTTGAGGCTTGCCTCGCGTGCCGCCGCCGCCGAGGACCAACGGTTGTCCTGCTCGTTGCCGGGCGAGGCGGACGAGGCGTAGGTCTCGACGATCATGTCGAAATCGAAGGTTTTCAGCCGCCGCCAGTACTGGATATCGTCGATCAGCCGGATGCGTGCGGCGATGCCGACCAGCTTCAGCGTATCGGCAAAAGCGAGCGCGATCCGTTCCTTGTCGCGGCTGTTGACGACGATATCGAAACTCAGCGGCGTCCCGTCCGGCCCGGTCATCACCCCGTCGCGGACCTTGAACCCGGCGGCTGCCATCTGGCGCACCGCCTTGCCCATCACCGTGCGGTCGCGTCCCGATCCGTCGCTGACCGGCGGCCGCCAGCGCCCCTCCAGCACTTCGGGGTCGATCTCTGCCGCGAACGGCGCCAGCAAGGCCCGCTCGCGCTCATCCGCCGGCCGGCCGAGGCAGGACAGGTCCGATTCCGAGAAAAAGCTCGCCGTACGGTGATAAAGGCTGCGGAACAGGTTGGCGTTCAGCCATTCGAAGTCGAACAGCCCGATCATCGCCCGGCGCAGGCGCACATCGGCAAACTGCGGCCGGCGCGTGTTCATGATGAAGCCGCTGGTCGGCCGTGGCGAGGCAGAGCGATAGCCCTCCTTGACGAACCGCCCCTCGCGGAACGCGGGCACGTCATAGGCGGTGACCCAGCGCGTGGGATCAAGTTCGACCCGGAAATCATACACGCCGGTCCGGAACGCCTCTGTGAAGGTATTGCCGTCGCGGAAATACTCGAACCGGATTTCATCGGCATTGTAATAGCCGCGCAATGTCGGCAGATCGGTCGCCCAGAAGGCCGGGTTGCGCTTCAGCGTGATCTGCTTGCCCGCTTCCACCTCGCTGACAAGATAGGGACCTGAGCCAAGCAGCGGTGTGAACCCCATCGAATCAAACGCTTCGGGGTCGGTCGCGTGTTTCGCCAGCACCGGCATCACGCCGAGGATCAGCGGCAGTTCATAGTCGGCCCCGTCGCCGAAGACGAAGCGGACGGTGCGCTCGTCGCGCTTTTCGGCCACCTTGACCTTGCCGTAATAGCCGCGCCGGAACGGATGGCTGCGCCGCTTGAGCAGGTCCCACGAAAAGATCACATCATCGGCAGTGACCGGCCTGCCGTCCGAGAACCGCGCGGCCGGGTTGAGCCGGAATTCGGCGAACGAACGGTCATCGGGCGTCGCGATGCTCTCGGCCAGCAGCGGATAGAGCGTGAACGGCTCATCCAGCGAGCGGAACATCAGCGACTGGAGGACATAGGGAATCAGCACCGGCGGCGAATTCTTGCCCACAGCCAGCAGGTTGAGGCTGTCGAACGTGCCCTGCATCCCGATCGTCAGCCGCCCGCCCTTGGGCGCGGCGGGATTGGCATAGGGCAGGGCGGCAAACCCCTCCGGCAGGGCCGGTTCGCCATACATCGCAATGGCATGGCGCGGCTGCGCCGCGCGCGCCGCCGCAGGCGCGGCCACGGCCAGCCCGGCGCCGAACGCAGCCAGTCCGGCCAGCGCCTGCCGCCGGTTCAGGTCAATCGGCCAGCCCTGGCCGGAGTTGATCGAATCGTACCCCATCGAACCATCCTAGCACGACTGGGCGGCTGTGACGGGAGGCGTTGCCGTTCGGGGAACCGGGCTCCGGCGCGGGCATTTTTCTGTTCCGGTCCCGTCCTGCCACCAAGCCGCCGCAATCGCAGCGAAAAGCGGGGGCAAGCGCGTCATCCGGTGCGCGTTGTGCTTGAACAAGCGGCCGCGCGCAGCTAGAAGCGGCGCAGTTTCGTTTATCGGCACCATCACGACTTTTGAAAGGACGTTGCCAATGATCCGCTTCAACCGGAGCCAAGCCGGTCTTCTCGGGATGGCGGTTTTCGCCGGCGGCCTCAGCCTCGCTGCCACGGCGGCTTTTGCGCAGGCGCAGAAGGCCCCTGCCGCACCCGCCCGTCCTGCTCAGGCCGCCCCCGCTGCCCCCGCCGCTGGCGAGGCACCGTCCGTCGTCAACCTCAAGGGCGACCCCAGCCAGCAGTGGACCAAGGTTTGCGGCGAGGATCAGGGCGCCAAGAAGACCGTGTGCTACACGACGCGCGACTTTCTCGAGGCCAATTCCAACCAGCCGATTCTGGCCGCAGCCATCTATGACGTGAAGAACGATCCCAAGAAGTTCGTTCGCATGCTGTTGCCGCTGACCTTCATGATTCAGCCCGGTGTGCGGTTCAGCGTCGATGGCGGCCAGCCGATCCCCGGCAAGTTCCAGATCTGCTTCCCCAACGGCTGCTTCGCCGAGGCGGAAGTGAACGATGCCTTCATCAACACCATGAAGAAGGGCACCAACTTCAAGATCGAAGTCCAGAACCAGCTTGGGCGCGAAGTGTCGTTCCTGATGCCGCTGACCGACTTCGCCAAGGGCTTTGACGGTCCGCCGATCGACCCCAAGAAGCTGGAAGAAGAGCGCAAGAAGCTCGAGGACGAACTCAAGAAGCGTGCCGAAGACATGCGCAAGCAGGGCGGCGCTTCTGACGGCGCGGCGCCGGCCGCTCCTGAGAAGAAGTAACCCGGCCCCGTTCTGGGTGACGGCAAAGCCCTGCTTCGGCGGGGCTTTTTCTTGGGCGCGTCAACGCCCAAATGCGGGTGTTGGCCTTGACGGGAACATAAGAAGAACATAAGCCTTGTGGACAGGTGCATTTTGCCCACGCGCGGCCCCGCGCGGCAGGGTAGAGTAAGCGCCCTTGAGTGTTTTTTGCGTGGGATGGGACGGCGATGGCGGGAAGTCTGAACAAGGTGATGCTGATTGGCAATCTGGGTGCGGATCCGGAGATTCGCCGCCTGCCGAGTGGCGGTTCGGTTGCCAACATGCGCATTGCGACGTCCGAGAGCTGGCGCGACAAGGCGACCGGCGAGCGCAAGGAAAAGACTGAGTGGCATAATGTCGTGGTGTTCAACGACAATCTCGTCCGGGTGATCGAGCAGTACGTCAAGAAGGGCTCGAAGCTCTATGTCGAGGGCCAGCTCCAGACCCGCAAGTATCAGGACAAGGCGGGACAGGACCGGTATTCCACCGAGGTCGTGCTTCAGGGTTTTTCCGGCACCATGACCCTGCTTGACGGGCGCGGCGAAGGCGGCGGGCGCGAGGTGGCCGGCGGCGGCTCCGACTTCGGCCGCTCCTCGCCGATGGAACGCCGGCCGCCGGCCCCGTCATCGGGCGGTGGAAGGCCGACTGATTTTGACGACGACATCCCGTTCTGAGAACAGGCCAGCGGCCTGAATCGGGGCGCAAGAGAGGGAGCAGGGGAGATGCTGAAAGGCATTGTGCGGCGCGTGGCTGAACTTGCGATTATTGCTGTGCTGGCGACGGGGGCCACCGCGCAGGAGTTGATGGTCCAGAAAAAGACCTTCGAGATGCCGTCCTACACAACCGTGTCGGGGACGACGATCAAGGCGGTCAAGGTTGGCTGGGAAAGCTACGGCACGCTCAATGCCGACAGGTCGAACGCGATCCTGATCCCGCATTTCTTTTCAGGCACCAGCCATGCGGCCGGCAAGTACAAGGCGGACGACAAGCTTCCGGGCTACTGGGATTACCTGATCGGCCCGGGCAAGGCGATCGACACCAGCAAGTACTTCGTGATGTCGGTTGATTCGCTGGTCAACCTGAATGCCAAGGACCCGAACGTCATCACCACCGGCCCGGCCAGCATCAATCCCGACACCGGCAAGCCGTATGGCATGACGTTCCCGCTCGTCACGATCCGTGATTTCGTCAATGTTCAGAAGGCGCTGGCCGACAGTCTCGGCATCCGCAGGTTCCATGCCGTGATGGGCGCCTCGATGGGCGGCCTGCAGGCCTATGAATGGGCAGCGAGCTATCCCGACATGGTTGGCCGGCTGGTTCCGGTGATCGCCGCGGCCGATCCGGGCCCGTGGCTGACAGCATGGCTCAATGTCTGGGCCAGTCCGATCCTCGTCGATCCGAACTGGAACCGGGGCGACTACTATGGCCGCGCCGAGCCGGTCGAGGGGCTGAAGAGCGCACTCAAGATCGTGTCTCTGCACGCCAATCACTGGCTCTGGGCGGAGAAATCGGTCGGTTCGGCATGGGCGGCCGAGGGCAAGGACCCGCTGGCGGCTTTCGACAATCGCTACAAGATCGAGGCGACCCTTGATGCCGCGGGGGCCGCGCGCGCGGCAGTGTCCGATGCCAATCACTTCCTCTATCTCGTCAAGGCCAACCAGACCTTCGTGCCGGGCGGGGAAAAGACGGCCGCCGACGGACTGAAGAAGATCAAGGCGCCGACCCTGATTCTCTATGCGCCGTCCGATCAGGTGTTTGCTGCGGACTGGGTGCGGGTCACAGCGGAGGCGATCAAGGCCAACGGCACCGCAGTCGAGACTGCCGAGATTGCCGGCAACTTCGGCCATCTCAACGGCGTTCTCGCGCTCAAGCCGCACGAGGCGCGGATTTCGGCGTTTCTCGCCCGTTGAACCCCCATTGTGCCAAAGGAATGGCGCAGGGGCGGTCGCCTCTGCCCAACAAAATTACAAGATATTGAATTCAAAAGTGAATATCGGGCGTTCCGTCATGGCGGGCTGGCCATGAATCGCCTATAAGGCGTGTCGGACTCCTGACAGGAAGCACACGCATTGGCCGACGATACCACCAAGACGGACGATCAGTCCGAGATCCATCCCGTTTCGATCATTGACGAGATGCAGCGCAGCTATCTCGATTACGCCATGAGCGTGATCGTCAGCCGCGCGCTTCCCGATGCGCGTGATGGCCTCAAGCCCGTCCATCGCCGCATCCTGTTCTCGATGCACGAGAACAGCTACACGCCGGACAAGGCATACAAGAAGTCAGCCCGCGTGACCGGCGATACGATGGGTAAGTACCATCCGCACGGCAATCTGGCGATCTACGATGCGCTGGTACGCATGGCGCAGGATTTCTCGATGCGCCTGCCGCTGATCGACGGGCAGGGCAATTTCGGCTCGGTCGATGGTGATCCGCCGGCGGCCGAACGCTACACCGAGGTCCGGCTGGCCAAGGCGGCGCTGCCGCTGCTGGCCGATCTTGAAGAGGATACGGTCGATTTCCAGCCCAACTACTCGGGCGAGTTCGACGAGCCGCTGGTCCTGCCGGCCCGCTTCCCCAACCTGCTCGTCAACGGGGCCGGCGGCATTGCGGTCGGCATGGCCACCAACATCCCGCCGCACAACCTCGGGGAGGTGATCGACGCCTGCGTCGCGCTGATCGACAATCCGGAGCTGACGATCGAAGATCTGATGACCTTCGTGCCGGGCCCCGATTTCCCGACCGGTGCGACCATTCTGGGGCGCAGCGGCATCCGCAGTGCCTATCTGACCGGGCGCGGCTCGGTGGTGATGCGGGCGCGCGCCAGCATCGAGACGATCCGCAAGGACCGCGAAGCGATCATCGTCACCGAAATTCCCTATCAGGTGAACAAGGCGACCCTGATCGAGCGGATTGCCGAACTCGTCCGCGAGAAGAAGGTCGAGGGCATTTCCGATCTGCGTGACGAGTCCGACCGCACCGGCATGCGCATCGTCATCGAACTGAAGCGCGACGCCATCGGCGACGTCGTGCTCAACCAGCTCTACCGGCACACGGCGCTGCAATCGACGTTCGGCTGCAACATGATCGCGCTCAACGGCGGTCGGCGGCCCGAGATGATGACGCTGAAGGACATGCTGACGGCCTTCGTCGATTTCCGCGAGGAGGTCATCGGCCGTCGGACGCGGTTCCGTCTCAACAAGGCGCGCGATCGGGCCCATGTGCTGGTTGGTCTGGCCATTGCGGTTGCCAATATCGACGAGGTGATTGCGCTGATCCGCTCGTCTGCTGACGCGGCAACGGCGCGCGAGGCGCTGATGGCGCGGGACTGGCCGGCCTCCGACGTGGCACCGCTGATCGCGCTGATCGACGATCCGCGCCATGGCCTGTCGCCGGATGGGACCTATCGGTTGTCCGACCGTCAGGCACAGGCCATTCTGGATCTCAGGCTTCAGCGGCTGACGGCGCTGGGGCGTGACGAGATCGCCGACGAACTGGAGAAAATCGCGGCCGAAATCCGGGAATTCCTCGACATTCTGGCCTCGCGCGCCCGCATCCAGACGATCATCAAGGACGAACTGGCCGCGGTGCGCGCCGCTCACGCCACGCCGCGCGTCACCGAAATTCTCGATGCCGACAGCGATTTCGAGGACGAGGATCTGATCGCCCGCGAGGATATGGTGATCACGGTCAGCCATGCCGGCTATGTCAAGCGCGTGCCGCTGTCGACCTATCGGGCACAGCGCCGTGGCGGCAAGGGCCGGTCGGGCATGCAGACCAAGGACGAGGATTTCGTCACCCGGCTGTTTGTCGCCTCGACCCATGCGCCGGTGCTGTTCTTCTCGTCGCGTGGTCAGGTCTACAAGATGAAGGTGTGGCGCCTGCCGGTGGCCACGCCCCAGTCACGCGGCAAGGCACTGGTCAACCTGCTGCCGCTCGAGCAGGACGAGCGGATCACCACGATCATGCCGTTGCCCGAGGATGAGGCCTCGTGGGATGCGCTCGATGTGATGTTCTCGACGGCGAGCGGCGGCGTGCGCCGCAACAAGCTCAGCGATTTCATCCAGGTCAATCGCAACGGCAAGATTGCGATGAAGCTGGAGGAGGGCGACCAGATCGTCGACGTGCAGATCTGCACCGAGCATGACGATGTGTTGCTGACGACCTTGCACGGCCAGTGCATCCGCTTCGCCGTCACTGACGTGCGGGTGTTCAAGGGCCGCGATTCGACCGGCGTTCGCGGAATCGCGCTGGCGGAGGGGGACCGGATCATTTCCCAGTCGATCCTGCGCCATGTCGAAGCCACGGCCGAGGAGCGGGTGGCCTATCTCAAGCGTCGCCGCGCTCTGGCCGGCGAGGCGGGTGAGGAGCAGGAGGTTGATGGCGAGGCCGTCGCCGCCGATGACACCAGTTTCTCGCATGAGCGCTATGTCGAGATGTCGGCTGCCGAGCAGTTCGTGCTGACGGTGTCGGTCAACGGCTACGGCAAACGCTCGTCGTCCTATGAGTACCGGATCACCAATCGTGGCGGCAAGGGCATCGTCGCCATGGCGGTCAACGAGCGCAACGGCGATCTCGTCGCGTCGTTCCCGGTCGAGGATTCCGATCAGATCATGCTGGTGACCAACGGCGGCCAGTTGATCCGTTGCCCGGTTGAAGGCATCCGCGTCGCCGGACGCGGAACGCAGGGCGTGATCGTGTTCAACACCGCGGACGATGATCGGGTCATGTCGGTCGAACGGCTCAGCGAGGCGGACGGTGACGATGATCCGGAGGCGGACGGCACGCCTGAAGCATAACGGAGCTGGGGGCGGCTGCGCCCCCATTCCAACCGTCTCGGCATCGGTCGCTGCATAGGTATGCAAAATCGGAGCGGATCATGCGTTCCTCGTGTGTCATAATTTTTGTGCAACCCGAGGTCGCATAAAATCTTTACGTTTCGCGCCTAGAGTTCCTTTGATTTCATAGGGTTGACCCTAGGTTAGGGGAAGGAAACCGGGTGGCTGGCTGGCTGAGGGTGCTTCGATCACGAAGCCAGACGCTTTCGGTGAAGGGGACACTGATCCTGCTGGCGATTGTCAGCGCCGCCGTGGTTTCGATGTCGGCCCTCGGCTACCGGGAATTGCGTACCGAAACGGCGGCACAGATCGCCGTCCGGCTCGATCGCGCCGCGCGCGCCGGGGCCATGACCGTATCCAAGTCCGCAGCCGGCACGTTCACAGTCCGGCGGAGCGGCGATGGCCGTCCGCTCTCGTATCAGATCGCCTCGGGCAGCGCTGACCAGATGCTGCGACCGACGGTGTTTTTCGATACGTTGGTGCAGGAAGTCGCGGCGATCAACCAGGGGTTTGTCAACCTGTTCCGGTTCGATGCAGCGAGCGGCGAATTCCACCGTATCGCGACGTCGATGCGCGCTCCGGACGGGAGTTATGTGCGCCATGCCGTCGTCGGCCGCTCCCATCCCGCCTATGGGTCGATCATGGCGGCGACGCCGTTCGTCGGCGATGTGCCGATGCTGGGTCGCTACCGCATTGCCTATCTGACCCCCGTCGTTGGCGAACAGTCGCAGGTTGCGGGCTTTCTGGCCGTCGATGTCGGCTGGCAGGATGATCTTTGGCGCGCCAGCGACGAATTGTTCAACCGGTTGGTGTGGTCATCGCTGATCATCCTCGGCATCGTCGCCGCGCTTGGGTCGATGCTGATGCTGCGCGCCCTGCATCCGTTCCAGACCATCGCGCGCTATGCCCGCGCCGTGGCCGACCGGCAGGATCCCGGCCCGACGCCATATACCGAGCGCACCGACGAGATCGGGCATGTCGCGCGCGGCATTGCCGATGTGGTGGCGATGCGCGCCCGGCTGGAAGCGCTGGCCTTCAACGACGAACTGACCGGTCTGCCCAGCCGCTCCTGGCTGGAACAGGAACTGGAAGAGCGGTTGTCGCACACCGGCGAGATCGAGCAGCCGTCCTATCTCCTGCTGCTCGGCATCAACAACTTCCGTCTGGTCATCGATGCGTTCGGCCATCGTGCCGGCGACGAGGCGTTGCGGTTCGTTTCCGGCCTGCTCGGGGCCAGCCTTGTGCCCGGTGCGCGGCTGATCCGCTTTGGCTCCGATGAATTCGCGGTCCTTTTGGGCGAGGGACGCTCGAAGAAGAACGCGCTGCGCCAGGCGTCGGAATTGCTGGCGGCCCTGCATCACCCGATCCTGCTCAAATTCGGCTCGGTCCATCTCAGCGCCTGCATCGGCATCGTGCGCGTGCCAGACGATTGCGCCACCGTCGAGGATGCGCTCAAGAATGTCACGCTGGCGATGCACAAGGCCAAATCGGTCGGCAAGAACCAGATCCTGCTGTACTCGAACGAACTGGATTTTGCCGTCCAGCGCCGGATTTCGCTGGAGCGCGATCTGCGGTCCGCGATTGCCGCCGGCGACCTGACGGTGCACTACCAGCCGCAGGTCCGGGCACTCGACAACCAGTTGCATGGCATCGAGGCGCTGGTGCGCTGGCCGCACCGGCAAAAGGGCATGATCTCGCCGGCCGAATTCATCCCGATTGCCGAAGAAGCGGGGATCATCGTTGAACTCGGCACCTGGGTGCTTGAGGAATCCTGCCGTCAGGCGCGCGCCTGGCTCGATGCCGGCTTCGATTTCGGCAAGGTCTCGGTCAACATTTCGCCGATCCAGCTCTGGCAGCCGAATTTCGAGCGTCTGGTCGCCGCCATTCTTGTCCGGAACGGGCTTGAACCGCAGCGCCTGTGCCTCGAAGTGACCGAGAACGTGTTCATCAACCGCGAGACCGAGGTTGTTCAGGGCGTGCTGCGCCGCCTGTCGGAACAGGGGATCGTGCTGTCCCTTGACGACTTCGGCACCGGCTATTCCTCCCTCGGCTACCTGCGCAGCCTGCCATTCGCCCAGCTCAAGATCGACCAGTCCTTCGTTCAGGGTGCCGACGCCGATCCGCGTCGCCAGAGCCTCTTGGGCGCGGTTGTCGCGCTCGGGCGCGGGCTTGGCATGCAGGTGGTGGCCGAAGGGGTTGAAACCGCGCGTGAAGCCGCGATGATCCGCGCACTCGCCTGCGACGCCATTCAGGGTTTTTACTTCGCCCGGCCGCAGCCGCCGCTCAAGATGCCGCTGGAAGCCGAACGCATCCGCCAGATGCGCGATGACTGGACGCCGGTGCTGATGCAGCGCGAGTCGATGCGGGCCTGACTGGCCGATCAGCGCGGCGGCAGCGCGGCAAAATAGGCCGCGATCTCGCGCATTTCGCCGTCGGTCATCTCACGGCTCATGACGCGCATTTCCTTGTGCGGCCGCTTGCCCTGCCGGAACAGCTTCATCTGGTTGTAGAGATAAAGCTCCTGCTGGCCGGCGATATGCGGCACATCCCGGTCCTTGGCGATGCCGTCGTCTCCGTGGCAGGCAAAGCACTGCACGATATGGTCACGCGGCCGCTGTTCCTGCGCCGCTGCGGGGTGGGCACACAGCGCCAGCGCGGCGGCCATCGTCAGGCTGCGAAATGTCATAGGATCCTCCATGCCGGTCCGGCGGCGCTTGCCCCTGCGCTCCGTCCCCGCGGTTCCGCCAGTCTTGCCCGGCAAAGGTTGATGGCGGCTGAACGCTCAGGGTGTACCCATGCGCCGCCGGACGAATGCGGCCAGCGGCTTGAGCAGCCACGGCAGCAGATAGATCGGAAACTGCGCCAGTGCAAAGAACAGGAACGTCTTGGCCGGCACGCCGGCACCGAGCGCGGCGACCAGCAGTCCCATATTGCGCTGTGCGCCGGCATAGCCAAGGATGAACCGGTCGGACGGTGCGGCAAATCGCAGCGCCACAAGCCCCAGCCCGATGCTGAACAGCGCGAGCGCGAACAGGATGGCGAGCGTCATCGCCACGAACCCCGGATCCTCAAGGACTGCGACCGTGACCCCGTCCATCGCGGCGATCGCGAAGATGAAGTACATGATGACCCCGAAGCCATCGAGCTCCGCCTTCATCGCCGTGATGGTGCCGCGGCCGAGCCAGCGGCGCAGACTGAAGGCGATGATCATGCCGCCACCGACGAAAATGGCGAGACGTCCGAACAGCACCGAGGCATCGAGCGGCACAGCCTGCCCGGCCAGCACATCCACCAGAACCGGCGCGATCAGCGGGCTCAGAATGGTGATGGTCAGAACACTGGCGATGATCAGCGACGGCTCGAAACCGTAGAGAATCGCCACCGCCGGTGACGACATGATCGGAGGCGCCGCGCCGAGAATCGCCAGCCCGAGCAGCAGGCCCGGATCGAGTGCGCCGCGCCCGAGCACGCTGACGACGGCCAGCACGAGCAGCGCCGGCGCCGCAATCAGCCACAGGCAGGACAGGAGCAGTACTTTGGGGCGACGGACCAGCCCGGCGATCACCGTGAAATCGGCGCGCAGGAACACCACGACCATGAAGCAGAAGATGGTGATCGGCAGAACAGGCCGCGCCGTTGCCGCGAACTGCGGCAGGGCAAGACCGAGAAAAATCGAAAGCGCAAAGCCTTCCGTGCCATACCGTCCGATGGCGGCAAGGGATGTGCGAAGCAGGATGATCACGCTCGGCCGTGGGCCGCCTTCACGCTCGGTTGCAGGTCATTCCGCCTCGAGCCGGCGACGCGCCTCGGCAAACTCCGCAAGAACCTTCTTGTCCACTTTCGGGAAGGCAAGATCAAGCGGTTCGAGTTCGGCAAGGATGGCGCGCACGACCGCCGCGCGCATGAACCACTTGTTGTCCGCAGGGATGACATACCACGGTGCCTTGTCGGTCGCGGTGGCGGCAATCGCCTTGGCGTAGGCCTTCATATAGTCGTCCCAGAGGGCGCGCTCGTTCAGATCGCCCATCTCGAACTTCCAGTTCTTGTCCGTGTCGTCCAGCCGGTCGATCAGGCGGCGCTTCTGCTCGTCCTTCGAGACATTGAGGAAGAACTTGATGACCTTGGTGCCGTTGCGAGACAGGTAGCTTTCGAAATGGCGGATGTCCTTCAGCCGCTTGTCGAAAATATCCGGGTCGTCCTTGAGGTCCTGCGGCAGGTGCTGGCCGGCGAGGATCTTCTCGTGCACCCGCACCACCAGCACTTCCTCGTAGTAGCTGCGGTTGAAAATGCCGATCCGCCCGCGCTCGGGCAGCCGCTTGAGGCAGCGCCACATGTAGTCGTGGTCGAGTTCCTCGTCGGACGGGCGCTTGAACGCCGAAACCTGACAGCCCTGCGGATTGATGCCTGACATGACATGCTTGATGGTCGAATCCTTGCCCGCCGCATCCATCGCCTGGAAGATCAGCAGCACCGACCATTCATCCTGCGCGTAGAGCTTTTCCTGCAGCGTGGCGAGATCGCGGATCCCGGCGTCGAGAATCGTCCGTGCCTCGTCCTTCTCGTCGAGCTTTTCCCCCATCGGGTTGTGTGTGGGATGGTCGTCGAGATCGAAATCCTCGCCATCCCCGACCCGGAACCGGCGGACGTGCTTGTCGAGACTGTTCTTGACCATGGTCCACCCCGTGTTGTGCGCGGGCCACCATGCCAAACCTTGGCCGGCCTGACAATTTCGATTGTCGCTTGAAAGGCGCCGCGCTTTCGCCCAAGGAAGGGCGATGCTGACCATTTTTGATTGTGACGGAACGCTGATCGACAGCGAGGGGATTGCCTGTTCGGTCTGCGCCGATGCGCTGACCTCCATCGGCGTGCCCTATACGACGAGCATGTTTGCCGAGCGCTATGCCGGAATGCCAGCCCGCGCAACGTGGGATCATATCCGCGCGACCTATGGCGTCACCCTGCCGGACGGGTTCAACGACGCCGTCAATCGCGAAATCCACCGCCGGCTTGATGCCGAGGTGACGGCGGTGGAGGGGGCCGCTGCCGCCATCTCCGCGATTGCCGGCCCGCGTTGCGTCGCCTCCTCCACCGGGCTCACGCAACTGCGCCGCAACCTGACCACCGCCGGGCTGATCGACCTGTTCGGCGATCATGTCTTTTCGGTCAGTCAGGTCCGGCGCGGCAAGCCGGCACCCGACGTGTTTCTCTACGCGGCTTCGCAGATGGGGGCCGACCCGGCCGACACGATCGTCATCGAGGATACGGTGGCCGGCGTCACCGCCGCGCGTCGTGCCGGCATGCGGGTCATCGGCTTTGTCGGCGCCAACCACGGCGGGCCGGGCATCGATGAACGGCTGGAGCGGGCAGGAGCGATGGCAATCGTCGCCACAATGGCCGAGTTGCCGGCGCTGATGCACCGGCTGCGCAGCTAGCGCGGGCTCAGTGCAGACCGGCGCGTTCGCCGGCACGCAGGAACGTCAGCGGGTCGACCGCCTCGTCGTCGATCCGGACCTCGTAATGCAGGTGCGGTCCCGTCGACCGACCGGTCGAGCCGACCAGCCCGACAATATCGCCGTTCTGCACCGTGTCGCCCACCTCGACATCGATCGACGACAGATGACCGAACCGCGTTGTCAGGCCAAAGCCGTGATCGATCTCGACCATCTTGCCATAGCCGCCGACCCAGCCGGCTTCCACAACCTTGCCCTGGCCCGACGCACGCACCGGCGTTCCGGTCGGTGCGCGGAAATCGAGACCGGCATGCAGCGCCAGCCCGCGCGTGAACGGATCATGCCGCGTGCCGAACGGGCTGGTCGTTTCGTGATGGCGCGGCAGCGGACGGCGCACCGGCAGCCCTTCGATGACGCGGCCGAGGCGCTGGCTGTCCGCGATATGGGCGCGGGCGGCGGCAAGGCTCTTTTCGAATGTCGCGGCATCGGCCCGGCTGACCGGAATCAGCGGACCGCCGACTGCGCTGTCTGCGTCCCTGGCTTTCGGCATCACCTTGGCGAAGCGGCCAAGGTCGAGTCCGGTCCCGGTCAGCGTCGCGCGATGGCGGCGCAGCGCGTCCTCGGCTTTGGTCTCGATGGTCCTGACCGCCGCGATCTGGCGCAGCGACAGGGTGTTGGCGGCGCTCTGGGCACGGTCGATCACGACCGGCATCATGTGACGGTCGAAGGCGCCCATCCGCTGCGGCAGGGTGGGGGCAGGCTGGGCCGGATCGGATGAGGTGGTGCGAAGCGGGCTGTCCTCCGGCATCGGCTTGGCGCGCTGCGGGGCCGTCATCAAGGGCATTGCCGCAGCGGGGCGGGGCAGGGCGAGCGTCGGGACCGAGCCGGTCACCGTCCGGTCGGGCTTGGCCGCCGGCACGTCGGCCACAAGACCGGCCTTGCCGGCTTCATCGGCGAGGCGGGCGACCAGCACCTGCCGCGATTCGAGCTGCACCTGACGGTTGATCAGTTCGGCCAGCTTGGCCTCGACGGTATCCTGTTCGGCCAGTTGCCGTCCGGCGATCCGGTCGATATGGGCGCGAAGCTGGGCGATGCGGTCCTCATAGGCGTATTGCATCCGCGCCTGCCCGGCCAGCACCGAGCGCAACACATCGTCCTTGGCAAAGACGTAGAGGCTGGCGGCGACTGCCAGCGCGGCGACCAGCGACAGGACGGCGACGCAGGTTCCAGCCAGTGCGGGGGAGATTTCGAAAAAATGCGAGCCGTTGCGGCTGCGGTATTCGACGGCGAGCGTGGCCTGGGAATTGGCCATGGCGCGAGCGGAGGGAAACTTCTGCTGCATGGAACTCACTCACCGCAACTCACGGGGCTTGGGTTCCATCAATAAGACATCAGTAAGGTTAATCGACCTCTAAGGCCAGCGCGGCAGCGTCAAGTCTTGGCAAAATAAGGTCAAAGTGTTTCGCGGCGTTCAGTTCGCCGGAGAAACAAGTGCCGCCGCATCCTCGCCGCCGAGGGTCGAGACGGCGCGCCCCTCCGCCATGGTTACCGCGCCGGACGCCACCAGCCGCAGCGCCAGCGGATAGAGCCGGTGTTCCTGCCTCAGAACGCGCGCGGCCAGCGTCGCCTCGTCGTCGGTGTCGAGCACCGGCACGGCGGCCTGCGCGATGATCGGCCCCTCGTCCATCTCGGGGATGACGAAATGCACGCTCGCGCCATGGATGCGCACGCCGGCGGCCAGCGCGCGGGCATGGGTGTCAAGCCCCTTGAAACTCGGCAGCAGGGCAGGGTGGATATTGATCAGCCGCCCCTGCCAGTGGCGGCAGAACCATGGCGACAGCAGCCGCATGAAACCGGCGAGGCAGACGATCGTGGCACCCGCTGCCTCTATCTCGGCGCTCATCGCCCGGTCAAAACTCTCGCGGTCCCTGTGGCCCCTGTGCGGCACGACAGCGGTGGCGATCCCTTCCGCGCGTGCCCGCTCCAGCCCGGCAGCATCGGCCTTGTTGGAGACGACCAGCACGATCTCGGCCGGAAAGCCGGGGGCTTTCGCCGCCTCGATCAGCGCGGTCATATTCGATCCGCGCCCCGAGATGAGGACCGCGACCTTAGCCCGGCTTGAGCCGGATGAGGTCCTTGGGGCTGGAATGCTTGAGCGAGGTGCCACGGCCGGAAAGACTCGGATTGGTCATGAAATACTGATGCGCGTTGAACGGGGTCTCCCCGTCCGCAGGCTTTATGCGCACCGAACCGCCATCCGGCAAGACTTTCCAGCTCTGCTGGTTGTCGATCAGGTTGCCGACCATGATCTGTTCCAGCACCTGTTCGTGCACCGTCGGGTTGGTCAGCGGCAGCATCACTTCAACGCGGCGGTCGAGATTGCGCGGCATCAGGTCCGCCGACGAGACATAGACCGAGGCTTTGGGATGCGGCAGGCCGAAGCCGTTGCCGAAGCAATAGATGCGCGCGTGCTCAAGGAACCGTCCGACGATCGACTTGACGCGGATATTGGCCGACAGGCCCGGTATGCCGGGGCGCAGGCAGCAGATGCCGCGCGCGACGATGTCGATGCTGACACCGGCGTTGCTGGCGTCATAGAGCGCGTCGATCACCTGCGGATCGACAAGGCTGTTGCATTTCAGCCAGATCGCGCCGGGCCTGCCTTCCTTCACATGCTGCACCTCGGCGGCGATGTGATCGAGGATGCGTTTCTTCAGCCCGTAGGGCGAGACCGACATCTGTTCGAGTTCCGCCGGCTCGGCATAGCCGGTGATGAAGTTGAAGATGCGCGCGACGTCGCGGCTGACCACCGGATCGGCCATGAACACCGACAGATCGGTGTAGATGCGCGCGGTGATCGGATGGTAGTTGCCCGAACCGATATGGCAGTAGGTGACGAGCTGGCCGTTCTCGCGCCGCACCACCAGCGACAGCTTGGCGTGGGTTTTCAGTTCGATGAAGCCGTAGACCACCTGCACGCCGGCCCGTTCGAGGTCGCGCGCCCAGCGGATGTTGGCCTCCTCGTCGAACCGGGCCTTCAGCTCGATCAGCGCGGTGACCGACTTGCCGGCCTCCGCCGCTTCCGACAGCGCCCGGACAATCGGCGAATCGGCCGACGTGCGGTAGAGCGTCTGCTTGATGGCGATGACATTGGGGTCGCGCGCCGCCTGCGTCAGGAACTGCACCACCGAATCAAACGATTCGTACGGGTGATGCACCACCAGATCCTTCTGGCGGATGGCAGTGAACATCTCGCCGCCCTGTTCCTTCACCCGCTCGGGAAAGCGCGGCACATAGGGCACGAACTTCAGGTCAGGGCGCGGCGCATCAACCAGTTGCGACAGGTCGGACAGGCCGATCATCCCGTCGACGACCGCGATCTCGCCATGCGAGACGCGCTGCTCCTGCACCAGAAAATCGCGCAGGGGGGCCGGCATCGCGCTGTCCACTTCCAGCCGGATCACGACGCCGCGCCGGCGCTCCTTCAGCATCCGCTCGAACACCCGGACGAGATCTTCTGCCTCCTCCTCGATCTCGACGTCCGAATCGCGGATGACCCGGAATGAGCCCTGTCCCTTGACGGTGTAGCCGGGGAACAGCTTGCCGATGAACAGGGTGATGACGTTTTCGAGCAGGATGGTGCGGTACTCGCCCTCCGGTGCCGGGATGCGCACGAACCGCTCCACCTTCTGCGGCATGCGGATCAGCGCGCGCAATTTCGCCTTGTCGGATTTGCGCGTCAGCATCAGCGCCAGCGAGAAGCCGAGGTTGGGGATGAACGGGAACGGATGGGCCGGGTCGATCGCCAGCGGCGTCAGCGTCGGAAAGATCGACGACAGGAAATAGCCTTCGAGAAAGGCGATGTCCTCGCGGCTGAGATCCTTGGCCTCGACGACATGGATGTTGTTCTCGCCCAGAAGCTGGCGCAGTTCGGTCCACCGCGTCTGCTGGTCGCCGGTCAGCGCCGCCACCGCCTCGTGGATCGGCACAAGCTGCTGGGCCGGGGTCAGCCCGTCATCGGAGATCGTGTCGACCTTGTTGATCACCTGCTCGACAAGGCCCGAAACCCGGACCATGAAGAATTCGTCGAGGTTGCTGGCCGAGATCGACAGGAACCGCACCTGTTCGAGCAGCGGATGGCCGGGGTTGGCCGCCTCCTCCAGCACACGGCGGTTGAAGCCGAGCCACGACAGCTCCCGGTTGATGAAGCGCCGCGGATCATGCCGCAAGGCATGGCCCTCGGCGGCGGCGTGGTCGATCTTGGCATGGGAGGTCATGGAGAAACTCGTGAGGGGCGAGACGAACCATGCACCCTAGCACGCAAATTTTGACAATATGTCGACAGCCGCGGCAAATCAGGCTGCGGTCATCCGCTCCAGTACGGCGGCGGCCACAGGCCGGGTGACCCGCCGGCCGAGCGCCAGCGCCTCACGGTCAAGCGCTCCGACGATGCGCGCGACGCCGGCAAACGACCGTTCAATGCGCGGCAGCAGAAATTCGACAACCGACAGATCGACGATCAGTTGCCGGTCGACGAACAGCTTGACCATCAGCGCGCGCAACAGCGCATCGTCGGGCGCGTCGATCCCCGTATCGGGCGCAAGACGCAGCCGGGAAATGAGATCGGGCGTGCTCAGGCCCCACTGGTCCGGCGCGGCGCGCGCCGTCAGCAGCAGGCTCGTGCCATGCCCGCGCACCAGGTTGATCAGGTGGAACAGATGCGCCTCGTCCCATCGCGCCCGGTCACAATCCTCGACGACGAGCGCCGGCGCCTCGACCAGCGCTGCGGGCGTCTTGTCACCCAGCCGCGCGGCAGGAACGATCGCCGCGCCGGTCCGCGCCGCCCAGATATGGGCCAGATGCGTCTTGCCGCTGCCTTCCGGCCCGGTCACCAGCACCAGCCGGTCCGGCCAGTCCGGCCACAGGCCGACGAATTCGTAAGCCCGCTCGTTGGAGGGGCCGACGAGAAAATCCTCCTCGCCGTAGCGCGGTGCCAGTTCCAGATCGAGCGGAAGTTGTGCGGGCGGCTGCGTGCCCTTCTTGCGGCTCATCAATCGCTCATGTGTTTGAGCCAGCCGATCAGATAGGCGGTGATCGAGGTTGTCGTGAACAGGCACACCGCCACAAGCAGGCCGACTTCGACCATCGGCAGATCGACACCGTAGCCGAGCGCCAGCAATTTGTACGAGGCAAAGACGATCTGCGCAAACGTGTTGGCCTTCGACACCATCAGCGGCTTGATCTCGACCGGATTGTCGAGCAGCCAGGAGACGATGACCGCGCCCATGATCATCACATCGCGCGCAACGACCAGAATGACCAGCCAGGCCGGCAGCAGGTTGAGCACGCCGAGCGAGATGAAGATCGACATCAGCAGCGCCTTGTCGGCGATCGGGTCGAGCAGGGCGCCGAGTTCCGTGATCTGGTCGAACCGCCGAGCGACATAGCCGTCGAGCGCATCGGTCAGCCCGGCCGTGACGAAGCCGAACAGCGCAAGGTCGAAGCGATGCTGGCTGATCGCGACGATCACCAGCGGCACAAGGCACAGGCGCAGCAATGTGAGCCAGTTGGCAAGATTCATGCTCATGCCGTTGATGTGGCAGACCTCGTGCGGATTTTCAAACCTCAAGCGCACCGTTGTGACCACAACGCGCCGATATGCCCGAATTCAACAGGCATGTCGGCGGCGGGGCTTGCCAAACGCGACGCCGGGCAATACCGGATGGCGGCATGAGCGGAGTTCGCAAAAACGGTCTGACCTACGCTGACGCCGGGGTCGACATCGATGCCGGCAACGCGCTGGTGGATGCCATCAAGCCGCTGGTCCGCGCGACGCGGCGGACGGGCGCTGATGCCGAAATCGGCGGTTTCGGCGGATTGTTCGATCTGAAGGCCTGCGGCTTTGCCGATCCGGTGCTGGTCGCCGCCAATGACGGCGTCGGCACCAAGCTGAAGATCGCCATCGACAGCAACATCCATGACACCGTCGGCATCGATCTGGTCGCCATGAGCGTCAACGATCTGGTGGTGCAGGGCGCCGAGCCGCTGTTCTTCCTCGATTACTACGCCACAGGGCGGCTGGTGCCTCAGGTCGGCGTCGACATCGTCGGAGGTATTGCCAAGGGCTGCCAGATCGCCGGTTGCGCGCTGATCGGCGGCGAGACAGCGGAAATGCCGGGCATGTATGCGGGCGAGGATTATGATCTGGCCGGCTTTGCCGTCGGAGCGGTCGAGCGCGGCGCGATCCTGCCGAAACTGTCGGCAATTGCCCCCGGCGATGTCGTGCTTGGTCTTGCGTCCTCGGGCGTTCATTCCAACGGCTTCTCGCTGGTGCGCCGCATTGTCCGCCAGTCCGGCCTCGGCTGGGATGCGCCGGCCCCGTTCGCCCCCGGCGTCACGCTGGCCCGCGCCCTGCTGGAGCCGACGCGGATTTACGTGAAATCACTGCTGTCGGTGCTGCGCGGCCCCTCCGGCCCGGCGATCCGCGCGCTGGCCCACATCACCGGCGGCGGCTTCATCGACAATATCCCACGCGTCCTGCCCGACGGGCTGAGCGTCGAGCTCGATCTGGACGCCATCGCGGTGCCGAAGGTGTTCGGCTGGCTCGCCCGCATGGGCGATGTCGCTCCGGGCGAGATGCTGCGCACCTTCAACTGCGGCATCGGCATGGTCGTCGTCGTCGCGGCCGGCGAGGCGGCGGCCGTCGAGGCCGCGCTTGTCGCGGCGGGCGAGAGCGTGGCGCGTGTCGGCCTCATCGCGCCCGATGGCGGACAGCGGGTCATCCCGCGCGGCACGTTGAAACTCTGATCGCGCCATGCAGGCGAACCTGGTCTCCAGCCACACCGATCACATGGAGCGGCCGGTCGGCGTCGTCGACATCGGCTCCAATTCGGTGCGCCTTGTCGTCTATGATGCGCTTTCGCGCGCGCCGACGCCGATTTTCAACGAAAAGTCGATGGCGGGTCTGGGCCGCAACGTCGCCACCAGCGGGCGCTTGCCGGAGGATGGCGTTGCTCAGGCGCTGGCGGCGATGCGCCGCTTCCGTGCACTTGCCGATGTCATCGGCGTCGACACGCTCTATGCGCTGGCCACCGCCGCCGCGCGCGATGCCGAGAACGG
>CALCZO010000155.1 GCA_937903315.1 uncultured Alphaproteobacteria bacterium | reverse complement strand
TCGAACGGGCAGGGGCACGAGACGGCCTATGCCCAGCTTGCCAGCCAGCATCTCGACCTGCCGCTCGATCGCATCCGCGTGTTGCAGGGCGACACCAACCAGACGCCGACCGGCGGTGGCACCGGCGGCTCGCGCTCGATCCCGGTCGGCGGGGCGGCGGTGGATGCGGCGGCAGCGAAGCTGGCCGAAAACATCAAGTCGATCGCCGCAAGCGAACTGGAAGCCGGCGTCGGCGACCTTGAAATCGCCGAGGGGCGCGTGCGGATCGCCGGCACGGACCGGTCGCTCGGTTTTGCGGAAATCGCCCGCTCGACGCGGGCGAGCGTGGCACTGCTCAACACGACCGCGCAATTTGCGCCGCCCGAGGCGACCTATCCCAACGGCACCCATATCGCCGAGGTCGAGATCGATCCCGACACCGGCGTCACGCGCGTCGTCAATTACGTCATCGTCGACGATTTCGGCCGTACGCTCAATCCGCTGCTGCTGGCCGGGCAGGTTCATGGCGGGACGATCCAGGGCATCGGTCAGGCGCTGTTCGAGAACACCGTGTTCAGCGACGACGGCCAGCTTCTGACCGCCAGCTTCATGGACTACACCATGCCGCGTGCCGATATGATGCCATCGATCACCTTCGAGACGCGCAATGTGCCGTGCACCACCAACGCCATCGGCGTGAAGGGCGCCGGCGAGGCCGGGGCGATCGGGTCCTGTCCGGCGGTGATGAATGCGGTCGTCGATGCGCTGAACCGGGCCTGCGGTGTCCGCCATATCGACATGCCGGCCACGCCAGAGCGGGTGTTTGCGGCACTTCACTCGGCCTGACGTCTGATCCGGGAATGGTGCGGCCGCCTTTTGCCGCGCCGTCATCACATCTCGCTCACGCAGACGTGTGTTTGCAGACGCGCAAGAAACGCTTTGCGTGACGCTGTCTCGCATTCATCATTTGAACAGGTCTAATGATGATAAGGATCGACGGTCAGTCGTTTCCATACCACCCCAAATCCGGAGTTACCGCATGATCCGTTCGATTGTTCTTGCTGCTGCCCTCGCTGTCGGCGCCACGGCCGTTCTTGCCCAGGGCGATGTCATTGCCCAGCGCAAGGACGCGATGAAGAAGGTCGGCGATGCCACCAAGCCGATCGGCGGCATGCTGAAGGGCGAAGTGAAGTTCGACCTGGCGACCGTGCAGGGCGCGCTCAAGGTCTATGCCGACGTGTCGAAGGACTATGACAAGTTCTTCCCGGCCAATTCCAAGACCGGCGGCGAGACCACCGCCGCGCCGAAGATCTGGGACGACATGGCCGGCTTCAAGACGCTGCTCGGCAAGCTGAGTGCGTCCGCGACCGCCGCTTCGTCGGCGATCAAGGATGAAGCCTCGTTCAAGGCCGAGATGGGCAAGGTGCTTGGCAACTGCAAGGCCTGCCATGACGACTATCGCGTCAAGAAGAGCTGAGTACAGAGTGTCGCAGTTCGGGCCTTCCGCAAGTTAACGCTTGCGGGAGGCCTTGTTTTTGGGTTTCACCGTATCCTTGGTTCAGGAGCACCGATCGTGAGCACGCAGTCGTCAACACCCGTCAGGACCGGGCGCATGGTTCAGGCATGGGATGCGCCGACCCGCCTGTTCCACTGGACCTTGCTGCTGCTGATCGTGGCCGCACCGATCACCAACAAGATGGGATCGGCGACCTTCTATCTCCACAAGATCAATGGATACCTGATCCTGTCGCTGCTGCTCTATCGCGTGATGTGGGGCTTTGTCGGCGGAACGACCGCGCGGTTTGCCACGTTCGTACGCCCGATCGCCGCGATCGGCTATTTCTTCGATCTTCTGCGCGGCGGCAGCCGGCACTTCCTCGGCCATAATCCGCTCGGCGGGCTGATGGTGCTGGCGCTGATGGCCGCGGTCGCCGGGCAGGCGATTTTCGGTCTGATGACGCTCGATGATATTCCGGCGACGATCGAGGGGCCGTTTGCCTCCAAGGTCGCCGAGTCAACCGCCGAGGCGGTTTCGATCTGGCACCGGCGCGGGTTCAAGATCATCCTGGCGCTGGTTGCGATCCATGTCGCCGCCAACCTGTTCTACACCTTCGTCAAGAAGGACAACCTCATCCGGCCGATGGTGACGGGCGTCAAGCCGGCCGCGACGTTCGAGGATGTGCCCGAGAACCAGCCCGGCTCCGTCGGGCGCGCGGCGCTGTGCCTTGCGCTGGCGATCACGATCGTGTTCGGCACGGTCTGGGTGTTCGGCAGCGCGCCGTTCCACTGAGACAAGCAGGACGTCATCCGATGGTCAGAACTGTTGTAGCGATGATGTTTGCCGCGATGGTGGGCACGGCCGCGCTTGCGCAAGGGCCGCTGCCGTCGGTGTCGGTCAAGGAAGCGCATCAGCAGGCGAGCGACGGCAAGATGGTGATCGTCGATATCCGCACGCCGGGCGAATGGGCCGAAACCGGCACGCCGCAGGGCGCCGTCAGGCTCGACATGACCGAGCGCGATTTCCCGACCAGGCTCGCCGCCTTGCAAAAGCAGATCGGCGACAAGGCCGTCGGCATCATCTGCCGCACCGCCAACCGGACCTCCTATGTGCAGGAGGTGCTGACCCGGCACGGCTTCAAGCTGATCAACATCCGCGGCGGCATGGCCGGCAATCCGGGCAATCCGGGCTGGATCGCGTCAGGTCTGCCGGTCGCGCGCTAAGGGCGTGACCGTCTCCGTCGCGTCATGGCCGGGTTCAGCCCGGCCATCCACGATTGGGAATCGGCGGGGCAAGGCAAGGCGTGGATGACTGGCACATTGCCGGTCATGACGGAACCGGTTATCGCGCGTTGCGAGCGGTCTGCCCCTCGCATGGCTGGGGGCGTTCGACCCTCGAAACGCTTCCCCGGAGCGTTTCGTCGCGCAAGGCGCGAACGGTTCTCACTCCATCACGGCGGCTTTGAGGATCACGACCATCGTGGCGCGGGCGGGCTTGT
>CALCZO010000154.1 GCA_937903315.1 uncultured Alphaproteobacteria bacterium | reverse complement strand
CCTTGCGCAGCGCCGGGGCCATCTTGTTGGTCAGCGTGCCGGCGACGATCATCACATCCGACTGGCGCGGCGAGGCGCGCGGCGCAAAGCCGAACCGCTCGACATCATAGCGCGGCATCGAGGCCTGCATCATCTCGACCGCGCAGCAGGCAAGGCCGAAGGTCATCCACATCAGCGAACCGGTGCGCGCCCAGGCGATCAGGTCATCGGTCGCGGTGACGATGAAGCCCTTGTCGGCCAGTTCGTCGTTGATGGTGGCAAAATACGGATCGGACGAGCCGATCGGCTTGCCATCAGCGCCGAGCAGGCCCTTGGGAGCGGGGGCGACCAGCGGATTGCCGCGATCAACAGCAGTGACCATGTTTCAGACCTCCAACGCCGGCAGGATCAATCCCACTCCAGCGCGCCCTTCTTCCATTCGTAGATGAACCCGATCGTCAGGACGCCGAGGAACGTCATCATCGACCAGAAACCGAACCAGCCGATTTCCTTGGCCGCCACCGCCCACGGGAACAGGAACGCGACTTCCAGATCGAAGATGATGAACAGGATCGCGACCAGATAGAACCGCACGTCGAACTTCATGCGCGCGTCGTCGAACGCGTTGAAGCCGCATTCATAGGCCGACAGCTTTTCCGGGTCGGGCGACTTGAAGGCCAGCAGGAACGGCGCGGCCAGAAGCGCAAGCCCGATGACCGCCGAGATACCGATGAAGATGGCCAGGGGAAGATAGTCGCCGATGATAAGCTGCATGGCCGGAACCTTCTTTGCCGAGGGCGTGCACCATAACCGACATCCCGCCGCGTCGGCACTCCGCCCGAGCACCGATTAGCCCAGCGCGGCAGGCGAAGCAAGCAAAGGAACGCATGTGCAGCAAACACTTTTGGACAAGTCCAACAAAAAAGGCCCACTCGGGGCCTTGATTTCCGCTGAACGGAAATGGCGCGGACGACGGGGCTCGAACCCGCGACCTCCGGCGTGACAGGCCGGCACTCTAACCGACTGAGCTACGTCCGCGCATTTGTTCCGCACCCGTTGTCGGCTGCGAGACCGGCGGGGTACGGCACCCACGCGGCCAAGTCAAGCACCCTTCGAACGCAAAGTGCAAATCTGTTACAATCGCTCCGTCGACCGGCAGCATGACGCTAGAGTTTCGGCGTGGCGAGCCGCAGCCGCGACATGTCCCGTGTATCGAGCACGCGCGCATGCTCGTGCGGCACGGATTCGGCAATGCCGACCAGTTCGGTGCTGACCCCCATGTCGTGGATGTACTCGGTCAGCGCGTTCAGTTCTTCCTCGCCGGCATAGATGCGGCGATTCTGGTACTCGCGCGTGGCGGGATCGAAAAAGCCGATGTTGCCGGCCATCCGGTGCACGGCGATGCGGCTCTGCGGCGGAACGACGCGTTTGACGCCCCCCGCCAGCGTGTAGACGCAGGCTGACGCACAGGTACCCGACATGAAACGGACCTGATCCTCGATCGTGGATCGACGCGCAGCGGTGCGCTCCACGGGCACGCCGGCATCCATGGCGCGGGCAACGATGACGACGGTGCCCAGTTTGCGCAGGGCGCGTCCGAAGGCCATCGACGCATTGACGCTGCCGCCGGGAGAATGAAGCAGAAGGACGTTGATCAGGCCGGGGCGGTTGATCTCGCGCCGCGCGAACTCAAGAAACGCCTTGGGGGTATCCTTGGTGATCTGGCCGCTGGCCTGCATCACACGAAGGCAATCGGTCGTGCAGGACCGGTCAGCGCCGTAGCGCACGGTGGCGAATGCCATGTCAGCGGCTCTGGCCGGCAAGGCCAGAGCCGAGACACACGCAGAGGCAAACGCTAAATGCAGAAGCGAGAGACGCATCACAAACTCAGACAGTCGCTACTGGTACGCAACAAATTCACGGACGCTCCACCAACAGGCCTCGCGGGCATATCAGTCGGTGAACGCATCCGTTATGCGGGAGCAATCTTAAAAAATGACGCCCTGTGCGATTCACAGGGCGTCTCAAGTTGAGTCGAAACGGGACAAACGGGCCGTTGCGGCCGGTCGATGCAGGGGCCGGCTATTTTTCTTCGTCCTCGATCACCCATGATTCGGCTGCCGCCTCGGCGTTCCAGCGCTGCATCGCCGGCAGGTCGCGCATGGCATCAACATAGGCGCGCGCGGCCTGAGACACGGGAACCGCGTAATGGTGAATCCGGTTGACCACCGGGGCATACATCGCATCCGCCGCGCAGAAGGTGCCGAACAGGAACGGACCACCCCTGCCCCAACGCGCGCGCGCGCCGCACCACATGGCGTCGATTCGCGCGATGTCGGCTGCCGCTCCCTCCGTCAGCGCGAGGGGCGCAACGGTACGCCGGACATTCATCGGCAGGTGATTGCGCAACGCGCCGAAGCCGGCGTGCATCTCGTTGGCGATCGCCCGCGCCTCGGCCCGCGCCGCCCGATCCGCCGGCCACAAGGCGCCGCCGGCATGGGCCTCGTTGAGGTATTCGAGAATCGCCAGCGTTTCCCAGACGGTGATATCGCCGTCCTTCAGCACCGGCACCTTGCCGGCCGGGCTGTGCGCCAGCATCGCGGCCTTTGTCTCGGGGCGGTGCATCGGTATCACCACCTCGTTGAACTCCAGCCCGAGCTGCCGCATCGCCAGCCAGGGCCGCAGCGACCACGATGAATAGGCCTTGTTGCCAATCACAAGTGTCAACGCCATCCGTCTCTCCTCCTCGATCTCCGCAGGCTAGCGCCGACGCAAAACGCCCGCCAATGCAATCGCCTGATGCGATCCATCGACGGGCGTCATGACGGGCGTGGCGCGGGTGTTCCCCGCGTCGTGGCCCCCCTAGCGGAGGGCCTTGAGCGCGTCGCGGCCGGCGTAGAGCGCGGTGTCGCCCAGTTCCTGCTCGATGCGCAGCAACTGGTTGTACTTGGCCGTCCGGTCCGAGCGGGCGAGCGAGCCGGTCTTGATCTGGCCGCAGTTGGTGGCGACCGCGAGATCGGCAATCGTCGAATCCTCGGTCTCGCCCGAGCGGTGCGACATCACGGCAGTGTAGCCGGCCCGGTGGGCCATATCGACCGCCGCCAGCGTCTCGGTCAGCGAGCCGATCTGGTTGACCTTGACGAGGATCGAATTGGCAACGCCCTGACGGATGCCCTGGGACAGGCGCGTGACGTTGGTGACGAACAGGTCGTCGCCGACAAGCTGGCATCTGGAGCCGACGGCGTCGGTCAGCTTCTTCCAGCCTTCCCAGTCGTCCTCGCTCATGCCGTCCTCGATCGAGACGATCGGATAGGCGCCGACCAGCTTGGCCAGATAGGCGACCTGCTCGTCGATCGAGCGCTTCACGCCCTCGCCGTGGTAGTCGTAGACGCCCTTGCCGAAAAACTCGGTCGAGGCGCAGTCGAGCGCGATGAACATGTCCTGTCCGGGCTTGAAGCCGGCCTTTTCAATCGCCTTCATGACGAAGTCCAACGCCGCCTCGGCGCTCGGCAGGTTCGGCGCAAAGCCGCCCTCGTCGCCGACATTGGTGTTGTGGCCGGCCTCCTTCAACGCCTTCTTGAGCGTGTGGAACACCTCGACGCCCCAGCGCAGCCCTTCCGAGAAGGTCGGAGCGCCGGCGGGCATGATCATGAATTCCTGAAAGTCGATCGGGTTGTCGGCATGGGCGCCGCCGTTGACGATGTTCATCATCGGCACCGGCAGGGTGCGGGCCGAGGTGCCGCCGACATAGCGGTAGAGCGGCAGGCCGCGTGCGTCCGCCGCCGCCTTGGCGACCGCAAGGCTGACGCCGAGAATGGCGTTCGCGCCCAGCCGCGCCTTGTTCGGCGTGCCATCAAGATCGATCAGTACCTGATCGATGCCCACCTGATCCTCGGCATCCATGCCGACAAGCTGGTCGGACATCTCGGACATCACGTTCTCGACCGCCTTGGTCACGCCCTTGCCGAGATAGCGCTTCGAATTGCCGTCCCTGAGTTCAACCGCCTCATGCGCGCCGGTGGAAGCCCCCGACGGGACAGCCGCACGACCGAGCGAGCCATCTTCGAGCGTGACATCGACCTCGACGGTCGGGTTACCGCGGCTGTCGAGAATTTCGCGGGCAACTACATCGATGATCGTGGTCATGGGGGCCTCTTTGCCGGTCGGAATGGGTGATGCGGCTTCTATCGCCGTTTTGCAGTGCCGCAAAGCCTCTCGTTGGGCCAGTCCTAACCATTCGTTCATCGTCCGCATACGGGGACGGTTTTCAGAGAGATCCCGTTAAGCGCCAACCACGACACTGCGACAACAAACCACATGGGATCCCGAGGGATGAACAGACGCACCCTGCTCACCGGCCTTGGCGTCACGCTTGCCGGATGCAAGCCGGAGGACGTCCATCTGCCGGTGGTGACGCTGCCGCCGGTCGCCGGCCTCACCTCGTCCGCCGGATGGGCGTTTCCCGGCGTCAGCACTGAAACGCTGGGCAGCCGCCCGCTGGTCATCAACTTCTGGGCGACATGGTGTCCCTATTGCCGGGATGAACACGCAGCACTGGCTGATTTTGCGCGCGACACGCGGATGCTGCTTGTCGGCGTCGCCGTCAAGGATACGGAGGCGCAGGTCGCCGCCTATCTCGCCGCCCATGGCAACCCGTATGCGGCGGTCTCGGTTGATCACCGGCTGGAACTGGCCAAACCGCTCGGCCAGCGCGGTGTGCCGACCAAGATGGTGTTCGGCGGCGACCGTCGCCATGCCGGAACGCAGATCGGGCCAGTGACCGATGCCCGCGTGCGCAATGGCCTGCGCGACGTGCTGGCCCGGATCGACACGTCCCGCCCAGCCTGACCCGTTTACGAGGCGAAGGCCGCGCGCTATGGCTGGCGCCATGACAGATCATGCGCCGCTGCACCTAGGACAGCCCTCCGCCCTGCCCGCCTCGCCCGACGAGGCGGTGCTCGACCGCGTGCCCAATCCGCACAGGGGCACCAATTATCTCGCCCGGTTCACCGCGCCGGAATTCACCTCGATCTGCCCGGTGACCGGCCAGCCGGATTTCGGCATCCTGGTGATCGACTACCTGCCGGGCGACTGGCTGGTGGAATCCAAATCGCTCAAGCTGTTCCTCACCTCGTTCCGCAATCACGGCGCGTTCCATGAGGACTGTACGGTGGCGATCGCCAAGCGGCTGATCGATCTGCTCGGCCCGAAATGGCTCCGGATCGGCGGCTACTGGTATCCGCGCGGCGGCATCCCGATCGATGTGTTCTGGCAGACGGGCGAACCGCCACAGGGTCTCTGGGTGCCGGATCAGGGCGTGCCGCCCTACCGGGCGCGCTGATCGGGCGCGGCACGCTGGAGCAGGCGCGCGGTCACCAGCCCTGCGACCACCAGAATCGCTGCCGCCGACCACAGCACCGCCGTGACGCCAACCACGCGAATCGCATGCTCCATGAGGACGGGCGAAGTGGCATAGCCGAGAAAAAAGCTGGAGGCGTGCAGCGCGACAGCAGAGGAGCGCGCTTCGGGCACCGCTTCGGAAACCTGCGTCTGGATGCCCGAATGCAGGGTGTAGAAGCCGAGACCGATAAAGACGAAGGCGCCGAGGACCTGCAGCCATCCGGTTGCCAGCGGAATCGCGATCAGCCCGATCGCGCCGAGCACGGCCCCGAAGCGCCAGATCGAAAACGGCGAGAACCGGCGGATGACCCAACCGACGACGATCGAGAACACCACGCCGCCAACGCCCATCGCCCCGATGACGTAGCCCGCCTCTTCGGTCGAGCCGAACCCTCGGGTTTCAAGATAGCGCACGACATGCGGCTGGAAGCCGAACAGGCAGAACGATTCGATGAACACCATGATGTAGCAGGCGCGCGCCCGCGCATTGGCGAGCAGCATGCGGTTGGTCGCCAGCGCACGGCCGACCGAAAACGGGATCAGCACCGTGTCGGGGCGGGATTTGATCTGGTGCGTCACGACCACGAGCGCCACCGCGGTCACAACCGACGAGAACAGCACCGAGGCCGACCAGTCCCACCGGGTCGCCAGCGCGGCCGAGACCGGAGAGGCAAACAACTGCCCGACAACCGAGGCAATCAGGTAGCGGCTGTAGGCGATCTGCCGCTGCTCCATCGGCACGCGGTCGCCGATGATGGCCAGCGCCACCGGGATCATTCCCGCCGCGCTGAGGCCCATGATCATCCGCAGCGCGAACAGCACGGAATAATCGGAAACGAAAAACGAAACCGCTGTCGTCACCATCAGCGCGATCAGGCACCGGCGCAGCAGCCGTGCCTTGCCCACCGAATCGGCCAGCGGACCAAGGAACAGCTGGCCGACCGCATAGGGAATGGAAAACGCCGGGGCCAGCAGCACGATCCTGCCCGGATCGACCGCAAATTCGCGCGCAAGCACCAGAGTCAGCGGATCGAACATCCGCTGGCAATAGGACATGGCCACAGCCACCAGTCCGAGCACGAAGACAATCGGCAGGCTCATGCCCTGTTGTCCGGTGGCTCCCGGCGATGGTCAAGGCTTATTCTTAGAGGGCTTACGATCAGGACGTGCCACCCTGCTTGGACAGGCGATCAAAGGCCATGAGGCGCTCGACAAGCGCCGGCATCTGATCGAGCGGCACCATGTTCGGCCCGTCGCTGGGCGCGGTGTCCGGCGTTTCGTGGCACTCAATGAAGACGCCGGCGACGCCGACCGCCACCGCGGCACGGGCCAGCGCAGCGACAAACCGGCGATCGCCGCCCGACGATCCGCCCTTGCCGCCCGGCTGCTGGACCGAATGGGTGGCATCGAAGATCACCGGCGCGGCGCAGGTCTCGGCCATGATCGGCAACGACCGCATATCGGACACCAGCGTGTTGTAGCCGAACGAGGCGCCGCGTTCGCACACCAGCACGCGGTCATTGCCCGCGTCCCTGATCTTGGCGACGACATGCGCCATGTCCCAAGGCGCGAGGAATTGACCCTTCTTGACGTTGACGGCCGCACCGGTACGGGCGGCAGCTACCAGCAGATCGGTCTGGCGGCAGAGAAACGCCGGGATTTGCAGCATGTCGACGACACTGGCGACCTCGGCGCATTGCCCGGCCTCGTGCACATCGGTGATCACCGGCACGCCGAAAGCGGCTTTCAGATCGGAAAAGACGGCCAGCGCTTTTTCAAGCCCGATGCCGCGCGCTGCCTGCCCGGAGGTGCGATTGGCCTTGTCGAAGGACGATTTGTAGACCAGCCCGATCCCGAGCTTTCCCGCCATCTCATGCAGCGCGCCAGCGATCGCAAACGCATGGTCGCGGCTTTCCATCTGGCAGGGGCCGGCAATCAGCGCCAGCGGCAGGGTGTTGCCGAACCGCACGGGACCGACGCTGACGCTTGCTTGTGCCTGTGCTGCCGACATCGAGAGTTCCGTTCCGTTGTGCGCGCCTCAGCGCAGCCCATAAACCGGGCGCATGCTGGCAAGCGCCCCGTCAGCCGCCCGCACGAGGCAATAGCCGCTCGACTTTGGCGTGTAGCCATGCGCGCCGGGAGAATCAATGCAGGTGGTGAACCGCTTCTGGCAGTCGCTCAGGGTCTGGTAGACGTTGCCAGCCCGGAAAATCGCCTCTTCCGGCCGTGCGAAGGCCGAGGCACAGAACATCCGGTCGAACCCGGCGACCCGCAGACAGGCGCTCTCGTCCGCGACGACCGCACCGTCCGAACATTCGGGCTGGACCAGAAGCAGCCAAGCGATCAGCCCTGCAACGCCAGTAATTACGCCGAAGGCAATGTATTTCATGACAACGACCCTATTCTGAAAAGGTCAATGCCACTCCATACGCATGCTCGACCGCAATAACAAGCCTATCCTGGACCATGTGGAACGAAATCCCGCGCTCGACCATCAGAGCCTTTTGCCTGGAGAGCGAGCTGACCTTGAAATCGATTGCTGCGAATACGGCTGCCGCGCCAGCCAGGCGCTGCGGTGCACAGCCATACCGATGCTCGAAAGCAAGGGCGGACAGCACCGTGATGCCGCCACGCGACGTGGCGATGTCCAGCCCGTAGGAGGTTGCCCGCATCTCGCGCTGGCCGGTGAACGCACCGAGAAACTCATGCGTATCGGACGGGTCTTCGGCAATCAGAACAACGTTCTCTATAGCGAACGCGCCGCCCGGATGCTGCTGCAGCGCAGCATTCCAGAAGGCATGCGGCTGATGCTGCTGGCAGACAAAGAAGCCGGCGCGCGGCGCGTGCTCCATCTGTGCAAACGCCAGCGTGAAGGACACTTTCGTTTCCGATCCATCGGCCGTCCTGCCCATGCGCTCGAAATAGAACGGCTCGAACGCCCCGATGCGTGCCTTGCGGAACATCTCGGCATCGGCCACGGCATTTCCGCTTTCCAGCGCCAGCATCGCCAGCCCCTCGCCGCCGGCGATAAAGTCCTGCACGAACGCACCGAAGCTGTAGCGCCCGTCACTGGCTGCGGGGATCGCGGCTCGGTTGCCGATGCCGATCAGTTCGAGAAAGGCGCCATCAAACTGGACGATGTGATTTTCGGTCCCCCACGGGTGGCGGTTGCGCGGCCCGACCGTGAAGCCGAGCGCGCGATAGAAGGCGGCCAGCTGGTCGAGATCATGACTGGCGATGACCAGATGGTCGATGCCTCGCACGAGGGACTGGTGGGACATGCTGATGATCCACTCACGGAGATTGCGACGATTCGATCCTTGCCTTGCTTGTGGACTTTACCGACCCTTCAGCGCAACACCATCGTCCGATTGCGCCGGTCCCGCAGCGGATGATATGGCGCGCGCAGTTGTTGTTATCCCCGTCTCCTGTCACTGGAAGGCTCGATCATGCCCCATGCCCGCCCCCGTCCGCTTGTTGCCGGCAACTGGAAGATGAACGGCTCCCGCGCCTCGCTCAGGGAAATCGAGGCCATTGCCGCCGGCTATGATGTCGCGCTCCAGAATCGCGCCGCGCTGCTGATCTGCACTCCGGCGACGCTGGTGCTGCCGGCGCGGGCGGCGACGATCGGCTCGAAGCTGGAAATCGGCGGGCAGGATTGCCACAGCAAGGCGTCCGGCGCGCATACGGGCGACATCTCGGCCGAGATGCTGGCCGATGCCGGCGCCGCGTTCGTCATCGTCGGCCATTCGGAGCGGCGGGCTGACCATGGCGAGAGCAGCGCCATCGTCAAGGCCAAGGCCGAGGCGGCGATCCGTGCCGGCTTGCGCGCCATCGTCTGCGTCGGCGAGACGCGGGCCGAACGCGAGGCGGGCAAGACGCTGGCCGTTGTCCGCCGCCAGGTGCGCAATTCGCTGCCGGACGGCGCGAACCGCTGGAATACCGTCATCGCCTACGAGCCGGTCTGGGCGATCGGCACCGGCCTGACGCCGACCATCGACGACGTGGCCGAGGTGCATGGCGACATCCGCAAGACGCTGAAAAGCGTGCTTGGCGCCGACAGCGCGGGACGGATGCGCATCCTCTACGGCGGCTCGGTGAAGCCGGACAACGCCAGGGCGCTGATGGGCGTTGCCAATGTCGACGGGGCGCTGATCGGCGGGGCCAGCCTCAAGGCCGCCGATTTCCTCGCCATCGCGGCCGCCTATCGGTAACACGCCGGGGCTATGCAGCCGGGCAGGAAGCGTGCTAGGTGCGCGCTTTCTTCGTTTTGTCTGACCCGGATGGGGCCGTCCATGGAATCCGTACTGATCGTCGTTCATCTCATCATCGTCGTGGCGCTGGCCGGGGTCGTCCTGCTCCAGCGGTCGGAAGGCGGCGGTCTGGGCATGGGCGGCGGTGGCAATCCGGGCAGCTTCATGAGCGGACGCGGGCAGGCCAACCTGCTGACGCGGACCACCGCGATCCTCGGTGCGGCGTTCTTTGCCACCTCGATCCTGCTGTCGATTCTGGCGTCGCGGGGCCGCGGCCCGGCCTCGGTGCTGGATACCGTTGCCCCGGCGCAGCAGTCGGCCCCGGCCCAGCCCGGCAGCGCTCCGGCCCCGGCCCAGCCCGGTTCGGTGCTTGATCAGCTCCGTGGCGGCAGTCAGCCCAAGCAGTAATCCGACCGATCTGGTACAGCGGGACGCACCTCCCTGTGGATGAGCGCGATTCCCTTGCCGTGCGCTGACGTTTTGTGCTCGCCAAAACCACAAGAGACCGTTAGAGGAAGGGTCCCATGACTCGCTATGTTTTTATCACCGGCGGCGTGGTTTCCTCTCTTGGCAAGGGCCTCGCATCCGCCGCGCTCGGCGCGCTGTTGCAGGCCCGCGGCTATTCGGTCCGGCTGCGCAAGCTCGACCCCTACCTCAACGTCGATCCGGGCACGATGAGCCCGTATCAGCACGGCGAATGCTTCGTGACCGACGACGGGGCCGAGACCGATCTCGATCTCGGCCATTACGAGCGCTTCACCGGCGTGTCCGCCACCAAGGCCGACAACATCACCACCGGCCGGATCTATCAGGACATCATCACCAAGGAGCGGCGCGGCGATTATCTCGGCGCGACGGTGCAGGTCATTCCGCATGTCACGGATGCGATCAAGGCGTTCGTGACCACCGGCAACGGCGATGCCGATTTCGTGCTCGTCGAGATCGGCGGCACCGTCGGCGATATCGAAGGCCTGCCGTTCTTCGAGGCGATCCGCCAGCTGCGCAACGAACTGCCCGAAAGGCATGCGGTGTTCGTCCATCTGACGCTGCTGCCATATATCCCGACCGCCGGCGAACTGAAAACCAAGCCGACGCAGCATTCGGTGCAGGAACTGCGGTCCATCGGCATCCAGCCCGACATCCTGCTGTGCCGCTGCGACCGGCCGATCCCCGAGGGCGAGCGTCGCAAGCTCGCGCTGTTCTGCAACGTGCGGCCCGGCGCGGTGGTCGAGGCGCAGGACATTTCGCCGCTCTATGCGGTGCCGCTGGCCTATCATCGCAACGGGCTGGACACGGAAATCCTCCATGCCTTCGGCATCGACGGCGCGCCCAAGCCCGATCTGTCGCGCTGGGAAAAGATCGTCGAGACGGTGACAAACCCCAATGGCTCGGTGACCATCGCCGTGGTCGGCAAGTACACCGAGTTGAAAGATGCCTACAAGTCGCTGATTGAGGCACTGGCCCATGGCGGCATCGCCAACCGCGTCAGGGTCGAACTCGACTGGATCGATTCGGAAGTGTTCGAGCGCGAGGATTCGGCGCCGATGCTCGAACATGTCCACGGCATCCTCGTGCCCGGCGGATTTGGCGTGCGCGGCACGGAAGGCAAGATCGCGGCTGCCACCTTCGCCCGCCACCGCAAGGTGCCGTATTTCGGCATCTGCTTCGGCATGCAGATGGCCGTCATCGAGGCGGCGCGCAACCTGTGCAGCATCGAGGGCGCCAGCTCGACCGAATTCGGCCCGTGCAAGGAGCCGGTCGTCGGGCTGATGACCGAATGGCTCTCGGGCAACGAGTTGCAGAAGCGCTCGCAGAGCGGCGACCTCGGCGGCACGATGCGGCTGGGCGCCTACACCGCCTCGCTCGACCGCGGCTCGCGCGTTGCCGACATCTATGGCGCGACGACGATTTCGGAACGCCACCGCCATCGCTACGAGGTCAACATGGCCTATCGCGACCGTCTGGAAGCCTGCGGCATGCATTTTTCCGGCGTCTCGCCCGATGGACTGCTGCCCGAGATCGTCGAACTCAGCGACCATCCGTGGTTCGTCGGCGTGCAGTATCATCCGGAACTGAAATCCCGGCCGTTCGAACCGCATCCGCTGTTTGCCTCGTTCATCGCCGCTGCCGTGGAGCAGAGCCGCCTCGTCTGACGGCATGTCGCGCCAACGCAAGACCTGTCTGGAGGGACTGCCGTGACCGCAACACTGGCCGGACAGACTGCAATCGTCACCGGCGGTGCCCGAGGACTTGGGCTTGGAATCGCCCGCCGCCTGGCGCGTGATGGAGCCCGCATCATCCTGTGGGACCGGTCATTCGCCGGGTTCGATGCCAGCGCGGCCGGGTTTGCGCCGCTGCTGATGCAGGAGGTCGATGTCGCCTGCCCCGACGTGGTCGAAAGGGCGGCTGCCGAGGCGATCACGGCTGCGGGCACCATCGATATCCTCATCAACAACGCCGGCATCAACGGCCCGGTGCTCCCGGTCTGGGACTATCCGCTCGACGCGTGGACCAAGGTTCTGGCCGTCAATCTTTCCGGCGTGTTTCACGGCTGCCGCGCGCTCATCCCGCATATGCGCGCGCGGCGCTCTGGCCGCATCGTCAATATTGCCTCGATGGCCGGCAAGGACGGCGTTCCGAACATTTCGGCCTATTCGGCGGCCAAAGGCGGCGTGATCGCCTTCACCAAGGCCATCGCCAAGGAACTGGCGACCGATGGCGTTCTGGTCAACGCGATTGCTCCGGCGATGGCCGAGACCGATCTGATGAAGGAAATGACGCCCGAACACATCGCGGCGATGAAGGCGAAAATTCCGATGGGACGCTTCCTGCATATCCCCGAGGTCGGCGCGCTCGTCTCCTATATCGTCGGACCGGACTGCACGTTCACCACCGGGTTCACCTTTGACCTTTCGGGCGGCCGCACCACCTATTGAGGACTGCCATGACCCCGCCTGCCATGACCCCACCTGCCAAGACCCTGCCGGCCCTTGCCCTGTCGCACCTTTCCGCGCTCGACACGCCGCCGGATCTGCTGGCGCCTCTGGCCGCCAAAGCCGGCTTTGCGGCCATCGGGCTCAGGTTGAACCCGGCCGCGCCTGGCGGCATCAGCTATCCCCTGCGTGCCGGCACCGACAAGGTCCGGACGCTGCAACGCGCGCTCGCCGACAGCGGCATCGGCATCCACGATGTCGAACTCATCCCACTGACGCCCGGCCTTGCCATCACCGATTTCGAGCCGATGCTGGAGGCGGCGGCAGCGCTTGGCGCGCGGCGGCTCAATGTCACCGGCGATGATCCGGACCTCGATCGCCTCGGGGACCACTTCGCGGCTGTCTGTGCCTTTGCCGCAAGGTTCGGCCTCGGAGTCGATCTTGAATTCATGCGCTGGCGCCCGGTCGGCACGCTGGCACAGGCCCGCCATGTGGTCGAACGGGCCGGCGCGGCGGGCGGCGGCATCCTGCTCGATTTCCTGCATATCTTCCGGGCCGGGGGCGCGGTGGCCGACGTCGCGAACCTGCCCAAAGGACTGATCACCGGCGCACAAGTGTGCGATGCGCCCCTCGCCGCCCCGCCCGACGACAGGATCATCGAAGAGGCGCGTACCCGCCGCCTGCCGCCCGGCCGCGGTGCCTTGCCGATCATCGCGCTTCTCCGCGCCTTGCCCGCCGATGTGCCACTGTCGGTCGAGGTGCCGCAGCCTCCCGGCAGCAGCGATCCGGTCGCAACGCATCTCGCAACGCTGCACCAGTCGACGATGCGCACACTCGCGGCCGCCGGGCGCGTCTGAAGCGCGGGCGACGGATCAGAACGCCTTGACGTCGATGACGCCGGCAACCGACTTGACCGCACCGATGACCGCCGGCGAGACATCAAACCCGCCCGGAAGCCGGATTTCGACCTCGCCTTCGCCCTGATCGAGCAGCAGAACAACCGAGACCGCGCCCTCTCCCTTGCGCTGAAGCCGCTGCGACAGGCTCTGCAACGGCGTATCCTGACGGACAAACACCTTCACCGCCTTCTGGACACGCTGGACCGCCTGATCGAGCGGCTCGGCATCGAGGATGCGGCACCGGACCTCCTCTCCCTCAAGCGAGGCAGCGACGGATAACAGCAGGACCGACCCCGGTTCGAGCAGCGGGCGCAACTGCGCCAGCCCCTCGGCAAACAGGATCGCCTCGAACTGGGCGGTGCGATCCGAGAGGGCGACGATGCCCATCTTGTTGCCGCTTTTGGTGCGGCGTTCCTGCCGGTCGAGCACCGAGGCGGCCAGTCGTCCATGCGACGCGCCGCCCTTCACGAACCGGGCAAACTCGGCGAATGTCGGTACGGACAGACGGGCCAGCGCATCGGAGTAATCATCCAGCGGGTGGCCGGACAGATAGAAGCCGACGGCCGCATGCTCGCGCCGCAGCCGCTCGACCAAGGTCCACGGCTCGCACTCGGGCAAGACCAGCGTATCGTCCGCGCCGCCCCCGAACAGGCCGGTCTGGCCGCTCTGCGCTTCGCTTTCCAGCCGCGCCGCATGGGCCTGAACATGCTCTGCACCGCCGCACAGGCGGGCGCGGTTGGCCTCCATCGCATCGAAGGCGCCGGCTGCCGCCAGCTGCTCGAACGTGCGGCGGTTGACCGCTTTCGGGCTGACGCGGCGGGCAAAATCAGCCAGCGAGGCGAACGGCACCGCGCCGCGGGCGGCGACGATGCTGCGCGCCGCTTCCTCGCCCACACCCTTGACGGCGGCCAGTGCGTAGCGGATCGCACCGCCCGCAACCTCGAAACTGACATCCGATCCGTTGATGTCCGGCGGCTCGACCGTGATGCCGAGGCGGGCGGCCTCACGCCGGAATTCGGCCAGCTTGTCGGTGTTGGTCAGTTCAAGGCTCATCGAAGCGGCGAGAAACTCGACCGGGTAATTGGCCTTCAGATAGGCCGTCTGGTATGAAATCAGCGCATAGGCAGCGGCGTGGCTCTTGTTGAAGCCGTAATCGGCAAACTTGGCGAGCAGGTCGAAAATGGTGTTGGCGATCTCGCCATCCTCGCCACGCCCGACCGCACCTGCGACAAAACGGCTGCGCTGGGCCTCCATTTCCTTGGGGTTCTTTTTGCCCATGGCGCGGCGCAACAGATCCGCTTCGCCGAGCGAATAGCCCGACAGAACCTGCGCGATCTG
>CALCZO010000153.1 GCA_937903315.1 uncultured Alphaproteobacteria bacterium | reverse complement strand
TTCGAGTTCGCCGCCTGGTACTGGCATTTCGTCGACGTGGTCTGGCTGTTCCTGTTCGTCGTCATCTATGTCTGGGGATCGGACTTCGGCCGGGCGGTCATCGCCGCCGCGCATTGATCGCCGCAACATCGGCCATCACACGAAGGGCGGCGGCAACGCCGCTCTTTGCTTTTGAGGAGACGCGCTTTGGGTGAGTCCTACGACGGTTTTGCTGTTGATGCCGCATCGGCCGGACTGCGCGGACGGTGCCCCCGTTGCGGTGAGGGCAAGCTGTTCGACGGGTTTGTCGCCATGCCCGAGCGCTGCTCGAACTGCGGTCTCGACTACAAGTTCGCCGATGCGGGCGATGGCCCGGCGGTGTTCGTCATCCTGCTGGCCGGCTGCCTCATCGTCGGGCTGATGTTCTGGTTCGAGAATGCCTACGAACCGCCGATCTGGCTGCATCTGGTCATCTTCATGCCACTGACGCTGATCGTCTGCCTTGGCATGCTGCGCCCGCTGAAAGGGCTGCTGATCGGCCTGCAATACCGCAACAAGGCCGAGCTGGGACAACTCGAAAAGTGATCGCGCGCCGCCTCCTTGTTGCCGGAGTGGTCACGGCCATCAGTTTTGCCATTCTCGCCGGACTTGGCGGCTGGCAATGGCGCCGCCTCGCCGAAAAGCAGGCGCTCATCGCCACCATCGCGACCCGCAGCACCCTGCCGGCGACGGCGTTTCCGGCAGCAGAGACATGGGCGGCGCTCGATATGGCCGCTCTTGCCTATCAGCCGGTCAGCGTGACCGGCCGCTTCGATCATACCCGCGAAGCGCATGTGTTCTTCTCGCTGGCAAAGCCGCGCAACGGTATCGGCGGACCGGGCTACCTGATCGTGACGCCGCTGATCCAGCCCGATGGCCGCATCATTCTGGTCAATCGCGGCTTCGTGCCGGCAGAGCGCAAGGATGTCGCCAGTCGCAGGGCTGGCCAAAGCGTCGGTCCGGTGACGATCACAGGCCTGATTCGCATGCCCGAGGCACGCGGCCGATTTTCAAACGCCGATGATCCCGGCAAGAAGGTCTATTACATCCGCGACGCTGCAACACTGGCGGCCGGCCTCGGCCTGACCGGCGTTGCCCCGGTGATCGTCGACCAGACGGCACCGGTTCCCGACGGCGGCCTGCCGATGCCCGGCGCCACGCAGATCGAGCTGCCGAACAACCATCTGGGCTATGCGCTGACATGGTGGTCGCTGGCGCTCGTGCTTCTGGTCATCTTCGGCCTGTTCGCCCGTTCCGCGCGGCGATGACGTTTTCGCCTCTATGACGGGGCGAAAGACGATGGTATGCCCGGCCCATGAGGTATCTTTCCACACGTGGACAGGCCCCTGCCCTGTCGTTTTCCGATGCGCTGCTGGCCGGGCTTGCCCGCGACGGCGGACTTTATGTGCCCGAGAGCTGGCCGCAACTGTCCCGGCAGACGATCGCGGGCTTTGCCGGCAAGCGGTTTGACGAGGTCGCAACCGAGATCCTGAAGCCTTTTGTCGCAGGCACCATTGCCGACGATGTGCTGGCTGAGGCCGCGCGCGAGGCCTATGGCCAGTTCGGCCATCCTGCGGTGACCCCGCTCGTCCAGACGGGACCGAACACCTTCGTGCTCGAGCTGTTCCACGGGCCGACGCTGGCGTTCAAGGACGTGGCGATGCAGCTCGTCTCGCGGCTGATGGACCATGTGCTGACCGAACGGGACGAGCGGGCCACCATCGTCTGCGCGACGTCGGGCGACACCGGCGGCGCGGCTGCCGAAGCGTTCCGGGGCCGCAAGCGGACCGACATGGTGATCCTGTTTCCCAAGGGGCGGGTTTCGGATGTCCAGCGACGGATGATGACAACGCCGACCGAAGCCAACATCCATCCGGTCGAGATCGACGGGACGTTCGATGACTGCCAGAGCATCGTCAAGGCGCTGTTCAACGATCATGCGTTCCGCGACCGGGTCCGCCTCGCCGGCGTCAACTCGATCAACTGGGGCCGGATCGTCGCGCAGGTGACCTATTTCTTTGTCGCGGCTGCGGCGCTCGGCGCTCCGCATCGCGCGGTCAGCTTTACCGTGCCGACGGGGAACTTCGGCGACATCTTTGCCGGCTATGTCGCGCGGAAGATGGGACTGCCGGTTGAGCGGCTGGTGATCGGAACCAACGTCAACGACATCCTGCGCCGCACGCTGGAGACGGGCGTTTACGAGGTGCGTTCGGTCGCTGCAACAACCTCACCGTCGATGGACATTCAGGTGTCGTCCAATTTCGAGCGGCTCCTGTTCGAGGAAGGCGGGCGCGATGCCGCCTCGGTCGCAGGCATGATGGCCGGGCTGCGGCAGTCGGGGTCGTTCACGGTGCCCGACGCAACCCGCACCGCCATGGCCAGGCTGTTCGGTGCCGCCACGACACGCGAGGACGAGGTCGCCCGTACGATGCGCAGCACGCTGTCGGACAGCGGGTACCTGCTTGATCCGCACACCGCCGTCGCCATGCATGCTGCCGGTTGCGTCGCGCATGATCCGCTGGTGCCGATGGTGGTGTTGTCGACCGCCCATCCGGCCAAATTCCCCGATGCGGTCGAGGCGATCACCGGTGTGCATCCGGCATTGCCGCCGCGCCTTCATCGTCTGATGACCGACCCGGAGCGGATGACGCCCCTGCCGGCCGATGCTGCCGCGGTCGCGGCCTTCATCACGACAGCCATCGGGATTGCCGGCTGATGTTTGCCGGCCGGCTGGCCCCGTTGCGGTTTCTCGGTGTTGATCCGGGCGGGCCACGCTGGCCGCTTCTGGTGCTGGAGACGGAGGCGCTGCTGATCCGTCCGCCGGCGACCGGCGATTTTGCCGCATGGTCGAGCCTGCGCGGGCAAAGCCGCGCGTTTCTTGAGCCCTGGGAACCGTTGTGGCCGAGCGACGATCTGACCCAGACGTCCTACCGGCGACGGCTGAAACGCTATGCGCAGGAAATCGAGCAGGATGAGGCCTATCCGTTCTTCGTGTTTCTCAAGGGCGGGGCAACGCTGGTCGGCGGCCTGACGCTGGGCAACATCCGCCGTGGTGCGTCACGAACCGGAACACTCGGCTACTGGATGGGGGCGCCCCACGCGGGCAAGGGGCTGATGACCGAGGCCGTGCGCGAGGTCTGCCGGCTCGGCTTCGTCCATCTCAAACTCGCCCGGATCGAGGCCGCCTGCCTCGAAGACAATGCCGGCTCGATCCGCCTGCTCGAAAAGACCGGATTCAGGCGCGAAGGTCTGGCCCGGTCCTATCTCGAAATCGCCGGACGGCGACGCGATCATCTGCTGTTCGCGCGGTTGCCGGGCGATCCGGACGGAATGACAGCGTGACCAGCGCAAATCCGGCCAAGACCAGGCTCGCCGGCAGAGGCAAGGCTGTGATGAGCGGTGCGGTCAGGCTTGCCCGTGCCGCGCTGCGGGGCTACCTAGGATCGATGGCTATTCGTTTCCCTGTCACGGCCAAGGGCAGGTGGCTGGTCCTTGCCGCCCTCCTCGTCGCTCTTCTGCCCGGTTTCCACGGACCAGCGCGGGCGCTCGATGCCGTGCGCGTGACCGCCGAGCGCGACGCGATCGACCTCCTGCCGGCCATCGAGACCTTCAAGCCGGAAGACGATCGGCTGACGGTGCAGACCGCACCCGGCGCCGACGGCATCGTCCGGCGTATCGAGGTGCAGGCGGTCGAAGCCGGTTCGCGACCGCCATGGATCGTGTTTGCCCTCAAGAACGACACCTCCGAACCGCTGGAGCGGCTTCTGGTCGCGCCCCGCTACCGGCTGATCGATTCCGGTGTGATCTGGCCCGATCTGGGCTCGCCGCGCATCGAGGCGGTAACGGTCAGCCAGGGGCCGCGGCCCGAACGCGAAGACGGCGGCGATGCCGACGTGTTCCTGATCGAATTGCCGCCGGGCGCAACGATCACCTTCATCGCCGAGATGCGGACCTCGCGCCTGCCGCAACTGACGCTGTGGGACCCTGAAGCCTACAAGGACAAGGTCAATTCGCTGACGCTGTACCGCGGCATCGTCGTGGGAATCGGCGCCCTGCTGGCGATGTTCCTGACGGTTGTGGTGGCCGTGCGCGGCTCGCTGATCTTCCCGGCGGCGGCGGCGCTGGCCTGGGCCGTTCTTGTCTATCTCGGCATCGATTTCGGCCTGTTCGGCAAGTTCCTCAACGTGCGGGCGGAAACCGAACGGCTCTATCGCGCCGGTGCGGAAACCGTGCTGGCCGGCACGCTCGTCGTCTTCCTGTTCGCCTATCTCAATCTCAACCGCTGGCACGTACGCTATTCCGTGCTGGCCGGCGTGTGGCTGTCGTTGCTGGTGCTGCTGCTCGGCATGGCGATCGTCAACGCGCCGGTGGCGGCCGGCGTGGCCCGCATCTCGATCGGTGTGGTTGCGGTGGTCGGGCTGATCCTCGTCGCCTATCTGTCGCTGCACGGCTATGACCGGGCGGTGATGCTGGTGCCGACCTGGGTGCTGCTGGTGGTGTGGTGCGCCGGTGTGGCGCTGGTGATCAGCGGCCAGCTGACGAGCGAGTTCGCGCCGCCGGCCCTGCTTGGCGGCCTCGTGCTGATCGTGCTGCTGATCGGGTTCACCGTGATGCAGAACGCCTTTTCGACCGGCATCGTCGCGCGCGGCGCGGTCAATGACGCCGAGCGCAAGGCGCTGGCGCTGACCGGTGCCGACGACATCATCTTCGACTGGGATGTGC
>CALCZO010000152.1 GCA_937903315.1 uncultured Alphaproteobacteria bacterium | reverse complement strand
CCGAGCACACCGATGATGCGCTGCTGCGTATCGCGGAACGGCGCGGCGATCAGCGACGATCCGGACAGCGAAAACAGCTTGTTTTCCGAGCCGATGAAGATGCGCACGCCATCGGCCGTTTCGGCCCGGGCGAGCAGTTCGATGACATCCTTTTTCGATTCAAGATCGGCAAACAGGTGCCGGATCCGGTCGAGATCCTCGGTCGCCCGGACATCCTCGAGCAGGTTGGCCTGACCGCGGACGATCAGCTGCGTCGTCCCGCCCGCCGTCTCGCTGAGGCTCGCCAGACCACTTTCGATCAGCCGGGCGGAGAGCGTGTCGATCTCGCTTTCCATCTCCTTCCGCCGAGTCTCGATTTCCGCCTTCAGATCGGCCAGCGAGCGGTTGCCGATACGGGCGTTGAGATAGTTGGCCGCCTCGATCAGGGCCGAGGCCGGCAGGCCGGGAGGCAGCGGCAGGATGCGGTTTTCAAGACTGCCATCCTCGCCGACCAGCACCAGCAGGGCCTGGGTCGGGTCGAGCCTGACAAACTCGATGTGCTTCCAGCGCTTGTTGGCCTTGGTCGTGACGACGAGCCCCGCGCCGCGCGACACCCCCGACAGGACCGATGTCGCCTCGGTCAGCACGTCATCAAAGCTCTTGCCCGTCGACGCCGCGCCGGCGGCGGCGCGAACCTGCGCCTCGATCCGGGCCTTCTCCTCGCGGCCGACATCGCCGATCTCGAGCATGGCATCGACGAACAGCCGCAGACCCAGTTCGGTCGGCAGACGACCGGCGCTGGTATGGGGCGCGTAGATGAGGCCGGAATCCTCGAGGTCCTGCATGACGTTGCGGACCGAGGCGGGCGACAGCGGCATCTGCAACATCCGCGAGATGTTGCGCGAGCCGACCGGCTCTCCGGTGGTAAGATAGCCGTCAACGATCTTGCGGAAAATGTCGCGCGCGCGCTCGTCGATGCTGTCGATGCTCGGGCGGGCGGGGACATCAGGCCGGTCAAAGCTCATCGGTGCTACGGTCCTTCCGGCCGGCGGGGGCGACGGCGGCAACAGCCTTGTGCCAGCCTAGGCAAATGCCTACAAGCGGGACCGGATCGAGACAAGGACCGCACATCATGAGACCATCAAAGCGCACTCCGGACGAATTGCGCAAGGTGACGCTGGAACGGGGCGTCGCGCGTTACGCCGAGGGCTCGTGTCTGGTCAAGTTCGGCGAAACCCACGTGCTGTGCACCGCCTCGCTGGAAGAGCGTGGGCCACCGTGGCTGCGTGGCACCGGACGCGGCTGGGTGACCGCGGAATATGCCATGCTGCCGCGCGCGACGCTGGAGCGGACCCGGCGCGAGGTGACCTCCGGCAAGCCCACCGGCCGGACGCAGGAAATCCAGCGGCTGATCGGCCGTGCGCTTCGCTCGGTCGTTGATCTTCCGGTGCTGGGTGAACGCCAGATCGTCATCGACTGCGATGTCCTGCAGGCCGACGGCGGCACGCGCACCGCCGCGATCACCGGCGGCTGGGTGGCGCTGCACGACTGTCTCAAGTGGATGCGCAGCCGCGACCTGATCAAGGCCGAGGCACTGAAGGATCATGTGGCGGCGATCTCGTGCGGCATCGTCAAGGGCACGCCGGTGATCGATCTCGACTATGCCGAGGATTCGACCGCCGAGACCGACGCCAATTTCGTCATGACCGGTGCGGGCGGACTGGTCGAGGTGCAGGGCACCGCCGAAGGCGTGCCGTTCAGCCGCGAGGAACTGTCGCGCCTTCTCGATCTGGCCGATGCGGGAATCCGCCGGCTGGTCGATCTCCAGAAAATCGCGGTGAGCTGATGGCCGGCGCGCCCGCCCGCCGGCTGGAAGGCCGCGTGGTGATCGCCACGCACAACAGCGGCAAGCTCAAGGAGATGATCGACCTCTTCGGTCCCTACGGCATCGAGGTCGTTTCAGCAGGCCAGCTCGGACTGCCCGAGCCGGTCGAGAACGGGACGATGTTTTCCGAAAATGCCGGGATCAAGGCCCGTTCTGCCACTGAGGCGACAGGATTGACGGCGATTTCGGACGATTCCGGCATCTGCGTTGCGGCGCTCGACGGTGCGCCGGGCATCTTCACCGCCGACTGGGCAGGCACGCCTCGCGATTACTACAGCGGCATGGACCGCATAAGGGTCGAGCTGGAACGGCGCGGCCTGCCGACCACCGGGCAGATGGCGCATTTCGTCTCCTGCATCGTCGTGGCGTTCGCCGACGGCACCGAGAAGGTGTTCGAGGGGCGGGTCTTCGGCACGCTGGTCTTCCCGCCGCGCGGGCAGAACGGCTTCGGTTACGATCCGATTTTCGTGCCCGAGGGCGAAACGCGGACCTTCGGAGAGATGGCGCCGGCCGAAAAGAAGACCCATTCGCACCGCGCGCGGGCGGTCGAGCAGCTGATCGGGGCGCTGATCCGATGACCGCGCGCCCGGGCTTTGACGCAGGCTTTGCGGTCTATGTCCACTGGCCGTTCTGCGCCGCCAAATGCCCCTACTGCGATTTCAACAGCCACGTGCGCCACGGCGGCGTCGATGAGGCGCGCTATCTCGCCGCCTACCGCACCGAGATCGCCCATTTTGCGGCCATGGCGCCGGGGCGCACCGTCTCCAGCATCTTCTTCGGCGGCGGCACACCGTCGCTGATGGCCCCCGAGACCGTCAGCGCCATCCTCGAAAGCATCGCCGGTCACTGGCCGCTGTCGGGTGATTGCGAGATCACGCTGGAGGCCAACCCGACCAGCGTCGAGGCCGGCAAGTTCCGGGGTTATCGCGCCGCCGGCGTCAACCGCGTGTCGCTCGGCGTGCAATCACTGCGGGACAGCGACCTCAAGGCGCTCGGTCGCCTGCATTCGGTTGACGAAGCGCTGGCGGCGGTCGCCATCGCCGCGGCGACGTTCGATCGCTATTCGTTCGATCTGATCTATGCCCGGCCCGGCCAGAGTCTTGCCGCCTGGCGCGAGGAACTGACCGAGGCGCTCAGCTACAATCCGGGGCATCTGTCGCTCTATCAGCTCACCATCGAGCCCGACACGCCGTTCGATGCGCTGGCTTCTGCCGGCAAGTTGATCGTCCCCGGCGCGGATGAAGGGCGTGCGCTCTACGATCTGACGCAGGAATTATGCGGCAACGCCGGCCTGCCGGCCTACGAGATTTCCAACCATGCCCGGCCGGGGCAGGAATGCCGCCATAACCTGGTCTACTGGCGCTATGGCGAATACGCTGCGATCGGTGCCGGCGCGCATGGCCGCATCGCCACC
>CALCZO010000151.1 GCA_937903315.1 uncultured Alphaproteobacteria bacterium | reverse complement strand
CGGACCTGATCGCCCGTCTGCGCAAGATCGGCTGCTCGATCCGCCTGATCACCGATGGTGACGTGGTCGGCGTCATCCAGTGCGCCGAAACGCACAAGACCGGCATCGACATCTACCTCGGCATCGGCGGCGCGCCCGAAGGCGTGCTGGCGGCGGGCGCGCTGCGCTGCGTCGGCGGCCAGATGCAGGGGCGGCTGATCCTCGATACGCCCGAGAAGGTGGCCCGCGCCGCCAAGATGGGCGTCAAGGACCCGAAGAAGAAGTACGACCTGACCGAGCTTGCGTCGGGCGATACCGTGGTTGCCGCCACCGGCGTCACCGATGGCTCGCTGCTCAAGGGCGTCAAGTTCCGTGGCCAGATCATCGAGACCGAGACGATCATCTATCGCTCGCTGACCGGCACCGTGCGCCGCATTCAGGCCGAGCATCGCGAGCTTGAGAAGTTCCATCTCGGCTGATCGATTGCGTGTCGCACCAACGGGCAACGGCCCCGCAAGGGGCCGTTTTCGCGTCGTCTGCCGTTGACGGAGGCAGGCCCGGTGCGCCACGATGCGGCGTCAGGCGAGGGGCAAATCGTGCGCGCAGGGTTGGTACTGGCATGGATTGCCATCGCGGCCACCACGGTTTCGTCGCGGGCCGATGGTCCGGAGAACCGTATATCCCTTGCCGATTGCAGCCGTTACACCCATCCCGATCAGGTTGCGGCTGCGATCAGGGCCGGCATGGCCTGCGAACCGGCCGCTGCGCTGTATTTTGCCTGTCAGGGCCGATGGTTCAACAACCCGGATCTGGAGGATGCCGCCACTACAGCCTGCGACAACGAGATGCCGAACCTCAGTGACCGGCTGACCGAGCGCTACGAGACGGCGCGCGAAGCCTGCGAAACACGCTATCAGGCGCCCGACATGCGCATTCTCTGGTCCGCCGTGCGCGACTGCAAGGTGAGGCTGGCGCGCGATTGGGCGCGCCGCCATCGCCGCAAATAGGCGCGATCAGGCGATCAGGAAGGCCGACGCGGTCAGCACCGGCAGGTCGCTGAACGTGGCAATCAGCACCGCTGCGCCGCCGTCCGTTCCGTCCGCATCATACAGCACCCGGCCCGACCAGGTTTCGTAGATCATCTGCGGCGCGGTGCTGTCCGCGCCGTTGAGGGTGAAATTGGTATCGGTCAGCCGACCGGTCGGCAGGCCGACGAAGCCGGTCGCGCCAAGCTCGATCCAGTCCCAGTCCGGGTTGAAGCCGACAACGCGGTCGCCGCCCTCGGCGGGCGAGCCGAACACGACACCCTGCGAGCCATGGCCCATGATCACGAGATCGGCGCCGGCCCCGCCGGAAATCTTGCCCATGCCATCGTCGAACCGCAGGATGTCGTCGCCAGCGCCGCCGAACAGGTCGGCATCCGATTGCCGGGCCAGCAGACGGTCGTTGCCCGCGCCGCCGTACATGTCGCCCTTGGAATCGTAGAATGACAGGTAATCGTTGCCGGTGCCGGCCTTGAACACGCCTTCGCCCTGCTTGAGGAACATCGTGTCGTTGCCCGAGCCGGCATCCACTGTCGCACGCGATTGATAGACCGTGATCCGGTCGTTGCCCGAGCCGCCGAACAGCCGGCCGCCGCCATAGGTCAGCAGCAGCGCATCATCGCCCGCGCCGGCATTGATGGTGCCATGGCTGAACCTGAGCGCCAGAACGTCGTCGAAAATGCTGCCGTTCAGTGTGCCGTTGGTGTGCCAGAGCGTGCGCTTGAGTGCAGCCGTCGCCATGTCGGTAATCCCTGTTCTGCGCCCTGTTTTTCGGGCGTGTTGGGATTACCCTGCGCTCAAAAGCAAAAATTTCCGTTCAGAAATACCGTCAATTGAATCTTGTCGCCGGAACATCAGCCGCCGACAAACGGATTGGTCGCCTTCTCGGTGCCGATCGTTGTCGCCTCGCCATGGCCGGGCAGGCACAGTGTATCGTCGTCGAGCGCGAACAGCTTGCCCTTGATGCCGGAAATCAGCGCGGCATGGTCGCAGCCCGGCAGGTCCGTGCGGCCGATCGAGCCCTGAAACAGCGTATCTCCGACAAACGCGACCGCCGCCTGCCGGCAGACGAACACCACAGAGCCCGGCGAGTGGCCGGGCACGAACAGCACATCGAACGTCAGATCTCCGACGCTGACCGTGTCGCCTTCGGCGAGATAGCGGTCTGACCACGCATCGGCCATGCCGCCGACGCCATACATCGCCGCCTGCCGCGAAATGCCTTCGAGCAGCGGCTTGTCGCCGAGATGCGGCCCTTCCACCGGCACTTTGAGTGCCGCCACCACATCGGCAACGCCGCCGGCATGGTCGAGGTGGCCGTGCGTCAGCAGGATCTTCTCGACGTTGACGCCCATCTGCCTGACGGCATCGAGAATGCGCTCCGCATCGCCGCCGGGATCGATGATCGCCGCCTTGTTGGTCGCGGTGCAGCGGACGATGGCGCAGTTCTGCTGGAACGGCGTCACCGGCACGATGCCGATCTGGAGCGGGGGCAGGGCGTCGTCGGCGGCGTCGGTCATGGCGAAAGGTCCGGCAGGTGAGGGGCGGCCTCCGGCATAACGGCCCCGGTCCGGGCCGGCAACGCCGAATTTTGCATCACCGCGTGCGCCAGCGCACAGCCGGCCGGGCGGGACAGGGGTATACGTGTTCTCAAGTTCAGCGGGTGTCGTTCCAAAATCCGGCCCGCCCGAGACCTGAAGCGCGGGTTTCATCGCCCCCAACGCCCGTGC
>CALCZO010000150.1 GCA_937903315.1 uncultured Alphaproteobacteria bacterium | reverse complement strand
CCGATCAGCGCCACCACCCGATTGGCCACCGGCACGCGGAAGTGCAGCTTGTCCCAGTAGTTCGCATCCTCGCGTGTGATCGGCGAATCGATCCGGAAATCGATCACCATCGCCCCGCGCCGCCGCGCAATCTCTGCCACCTGCCGCTTGCATTCAGCCTCCTGCTGCTCGGCGGCGGAACCGGCGACCGGCTGGGCAATGCGGTGCACCGGCGTGAACACGATCAGCCGGCGCGTCTCGTGCGGCAGCCGCGCGAGCAGGTCGTCGAGCCAGATCAGCGCCGGAAAGCGCCAGCTTGCCCTCAGCGCCTCGCTCACCGGTTCGGGCGGGTCGCGCACCTCGATCCGGCCGGCGGTGTCAGCATAGATGTGGCCGCGCGCCCGCGCAGCGTCGTAATCCGTTTCGGGCGGGACAAACCGCTCGTAGCCATCCCAGCCGAGCCGTTGCGGCATCAGCCCGAGATGATGGCCGACGAGCCGTCCGGCAATTTCCACCGCCTTGCCATTGAGGAGGTAAAGCAGATCGTTCCAGCGGTTATCGTCATACATCCAAGGCGGAAACGGCCGGAACGTGAAGCGGTCGCGGTCGGCGCTGGCGGCGCACCATGGCGCATCGAGCCCAAACATCACCGCGCGCGGTGCCGGCGTGTGCCGCAGATAGAGGTCGGCGAGGCGGTACTGCTCATAGGCGGTGGCTGCATTCATCGCCAGCGTCGCCCAGCGGCCGCCAAGCGCCGCGTTGAGCCTGTCAGGCTCGAACAGGCGTGCGGTCGAGGTGCCGAACACCGCCGAATCGTACCCCCCGCGCCGCACGATCGCCGGGTACATGAACCGCTGGTTGAGATCCATCGGCGGCCGCGCCAGCGGCGGCGAGAACGGTACCACGTCATAGGGATCGACCAGCGCGATAAAGGCGTAAATCACCAGCGGCAGGCCGAAGCCGAGCGCGATCAACCCCTTGAGGTAGCGCGGCCAGGTCGTCATCAGGGCGGCAAGGCGGTCCATCGCGCCCTCAGAACTGGAAGTAGATGAAGGTCACGGGCTTGCCCTCACCGACATCGAGGATCGCCGCCACCGCCAGCGCCCCGAGCGCGGCCATCACCGGCCAGTTGGGCTGGAGCCGCCGTTCGGCAAACTCCGCCGCCGTCGGCCGCACCAGCGACAGGACCCCGGCCAGCACGATCAGCCACGGCACGGTCTTCAGCGTCAGGCTGACAGCCTCGGGCCGCGCCATCGCCGCCAGCATTGTCGCCGCCGTGGCAAAGTCCGGAGCACGGAACAGCACCCAGCCGACCAGCACGAATCCCATCGTCGCCAGCCACGCCAGCGGCGCGGGCAACCGGCCGCCAAGCCCCTGCCAGGCGTGCACGATCAGCAGCCCCGCCCCGTGCATCGCCCCCCAGACGACGAAGGTCCAGGCCGCGCCATGCCACAGCCCGCACAGCGTCATCGCCACCATCGTGGCAAAGACCGTCCGTGCCAGACCATGCCGGCTGCCGCCGAGCGGGATATAGAGATAATCGCGGATCCAGCGCGACAGCGTCATGTGCCAGCGACGCCAGAAGTCCCGCAGGTCGCGCGCCCGGTACGGCGTGTCGAAATTGCGCGGCAGCACGATGCCGAACATCAGCGCGATGCCGATCGCCATGTCGGTATAGGCGGCAAAATCGAAGAACAGTTGCAGCGAAAACGCCAGCGCCCCGGTCCATGCCGCGCCGAATCCCGGCTCCGCCCCGGCCAAGAACGCCGGGTCCGCCATCTGCGCCAGCCGGTCCGCCAGGAACACCTTCTGTCCCAGCCCGAGGATCAGCAGGCTCAGGCCCCGTCCCATCCGCTCGGCCAGCCCCGCGCGCAGCGGATCGGCGGCAAGCTGCGGGATCAGCTCGTTGTGCCGCACGATCGGCCCGGCAACGAGATGGGGAAAGAAGAACGTGTAGAGGCAGAAGGCGCGGAACCGGTGCAGCCCCACCTCGCCGCGCCGGACATCGACAAGGTAGGAGATCAGCTCGAAAGTGATGAAGGAAATGCCGATCGGCAGCGCGATATCGTGACGCGGCAGACTGACGCCGGTCAGCGCCTCGACGCTCTCGACCAGAAAGCCGGCATATTTGAAAAATGCCAGCAGGGTCAGGTTGGCGACGATGCCGAGCGTGAGGAACCCGCGGTTGCCGGTTTTGAGCGCCGCGCCGGCCGCCAGCCAGGTCAGCCCGGTCTGGGCGATCAGCAGCGGCACGAACCGGGCGTCCCACGCGCCGTAGAACAGCACGGAGGCGATGACGATGACCCATTCGCGCGCCGCCGGCCGCCGCGCCGCAGCGTAGTACAGCGCAAGCGTCACCGGCAGGAACGCCAGCAGGAAACTCTGGGTCTGGAACAGCATCGCCGCGAGGGCTTACAGCATGATCAGCCGGTTGGGCAATTCGTTGGTATCGTCTTGATGCGGCGGCACATGCTCGGCCAGCACCGAGCCGCACAGGCGGATGGCACCGATGAAGCCGTCAGCCGTCCGCCCGTCCCTCAACGCATCGGTCAGCACGGTAATGGCCTGCCGCCACACCTCGGGGCCAACCTTGGCGGCGATGCCCTCGTCGGCCAGCACTTCGGCGTGATGCTCGGCCTCGGCGACATAGATCAGGCAGCCGGTGCGCCCCTCGGTCTGCACCAGATCGTTGGCGACGAACTGCTCGCGCGCCGCACGCGAGGCCCGGTGCCGCTTGATGAATGCCGGCGTCATCGCCATGCGCATCGGCAGCGGCAGCAGGCACAGCACCACGGCAAGAACGATGAACAGCGCAAGCTGGATCAGGTGGATCGTCTCAACGCTGAGCATCGTGAAGCGGATCAGCGCCCACGGTGCGGCGAGCGCCGCCAGCGCCGCCCACAGGATCGGAACATAGATGTAGCTCGACGCCGAACGCGATACGATGCAGACGATCTCGCCCGCCGTCCGCCGCTCCGCATCGGCAATGGCGGTGATGATCCGCACCTTGTCGT
>CALCZO010000149.1 GCA_937903315.1 uncultured Alphaproteobacteria bacterium | reverse complement strand
TCGGGCCCTTGCCGTCGATCGGATTGCCGAGCGCGTCGACGACGCGGCCGAGCAGTTCCTTGCCGATCGGAACGTCCACGATCGCGCCGGTGCGCTTGACCGTCTGGCCTTCCTTGATGGCGCGGTCGGAGCCGAAGATGACGACGCCGACGTTGTCGGTTTCGAGGTTCAGCGCCATCCCGCGGATGCCGTTTTCGAACTCGACCATTTCGCCGGCCTGCACCTTGTCGAGGCCGTAGACGCGCGCGATGCCGTCGCCGACCGACAGCACCTGCCCGACTTCCGTCACCTCGGCGGCGGAGCCGAAGTTCTTGATCTGATCCTTGAGGATCGCGGAGATTTCAGCGGCGCGGATATCCATCAGCCGACCTCTTTCATGGCGAGTTTCATCGAATTGAGTTTGGTTTTGAGTGAGGCATCGACCATCTTCGAGCCGACCTTGACGATCAGGCCACCGATGATGGACGGGTCAACCTTGGTGGCGAGCGCCACGTGCTTGCTGCCGGTGACGCCCTTGATGGCATCGAGCACGGCAGCGCGATTCTTGTCCGACAGTTCGGCCGGCACGGTCACTTCCGCCGAAACGACGCCGTTCTTGCGATCGACCAGCGCATTGAACGCGTGGATCATGCCGGAGACGGCAAACAGCCGGCGCTTGGCGGCAACCAGCTTGAGGAAATTGCCGGCAATGCCGCCGATCTTGGCCGTCTCGGTCAGGGCAGTGATCGCCTTGACCTGATCATCAGCGCTGAACACCGGGTTGCGGACCAGATTCTGGAGGTCCTCGCTGCCCGCAAGCATCGTCAGAAAACGCCCCAGATCCTTGCCGACCGCTTCGGTCGCCTTGCTCTCTTCGGCGAGTTCGAACAGTGCCGAGGCGTAGCGCCCGGCAATTCCGGAAACAATCGGGCCCTGATCCGCCACGATGATCTCTCTCTCTTGCCGATCGGCGCTCCGCATGCGAGCGGCTGCCGACGGTCAGTTATAAGGGATGTCCACAAGGTATGCCTGCTTGCGCGTGGCCTGCCCCTTGGCTCGGTGCGGTCGCTAACATCAATTGGCGGGGGTTGCAACCCTTCCCGTCTTATCGAAAAGGCTAGCACCGCCGCTTTGTTGCAGGCGCACCGCGCCTGCTGCGATCACAGAAACTGCTGCGGATCGATGTCGATCTCGAGCCTTGCGCCGCCGCGGATCGGCCCCGCATCAGCCACAACACCCCGGATGAACGCCTGCAGATCAAACGCGCGTGGCGCCTTCAGGATCAGCCGCATCCGGTGCCGGCCGCGGATCATCGCCAGAGGCGGCTCGGCAGGTCCGAGAATCGTGACCTGTTCGGTGCCTTCTGCCTGTACGGCGCGCGCCAGCCCGACGCGGGCCAGATGGCGGCAGGTTTCCTCGGCCTGCCCCCGCTCGGCCGCAGTGACGATCAGGGTCGCCATCCGGCCGAAGGGCGGCAGGTTGCCGGCCTGCCGCTGGGCGATCTCTTCGGTATAGAACCGCTCGCGGTCCTGCGACAGGATGGCGCTGATGATCGGGTGTTCGGGTTGAGTGGTCTGGATGACCCCTCGACCCGGCCTTTCGGCCCGTCCGGCACGGCCGGTCACCTGCGTCAGAAGCTGGAAGGTCCGCTCTCCGGCGCGCGGATCCGCGCTCGACAGTCCGATGTCGGCGTCAATCACGCCGGCCAGTGTCAGCCGTGGAAAGTTATGGCCCTTGGCGACCAGTTGCGTGCCGATCACGATGTCGAACTCGCCGTCGGCGATCGCTTTGAGTTCGCGCCTGAGCCGCTCGGTGCCGCCGGGAAAATCCGAGGACAGGACGATTCGCCGGCTGTCGGGAAACAGCCCTGCCACCTCATCCGCCAGCCGCTCGACCCCCGGCCCGACGGGACGCAGCGTATCGTCGCCGCCGCAGGCCGAACAGACCACGGGACGCGGCTCGGTATGGCCGCAATGATGGCAGACCAGCGCGCGGCGGAACCGATGCTCGACCAGCCATGCGGTGCAATGCGGGCACTGCCAGCGGTGACCGCAGCGGTTGCACAGGGTCAGCGGGGCAAACCCGCGCCGGTTGAGGAAAAACAGCACCTGTTCGCCCGCCGCGAGTGTTTCGCGCGCCATGCGTTCCAGCGGGGCGGAAATCCACCGCCCCGGCGGCAGGGCAAAACGCCTGAGATCGATGGCGGCAAGATCGGGCAGCTGCGCCCCGCCATAACGGTCCGGCAGGCGGACATGGCGGTAGCGGCCGGCCATGGCGTTGACGCGTGATTCGACCGACGGCGTCGCCGAGGCCAGCACCACCGCTGCCGCCTCGATCTGGCCGCGCACCACCGCCATGTCGCGGGCATTGTACCGCACGCCGTCGGTCTGCTTGTAGGCCGCCTCGTGCTCCTCATCGACGACGATCAGCCCGAGCCGGTCGAACGGCAGCATCAGCGCCGAGCGGGCCCCGACGACGACGCGCGCCTCGCCGGTCGCCACCGCATGCCACAGCCGGTTGCGCCGGCCTGCGCCAACCGCCGAGTGCCATTCGGCCGGGCGAACGCCGAACCGGGCCTCGAACCGGGCGATGAATTCGGCTGTCAGCGCGATTTCCGGCATCAGGATCAACGCCTGCCGCCCGGCCCGCACCGCAGCGGCCACCGCCTCGAAATAGACCTCGGTCTTGCCGGACCCGGTGATCCCCTCGACCAGCGCGACCGAAAAGCCGCCGGCCTGAACCGCATCGACCAGCGTGTCGGCCGCCTCGCGCTGGGCCGTTGTCAGCACCGGCGGGGCAAAATCGGGATCGGGCCGCGGCGCCACCGGCGGCGGCAGGATCAGTGTCGGCTCCAGCGCGCCGTCATCGACCAGTCCGTCGAGCACGCCGTTCGACACGGCGGCCGCCTCGGCCAGCGCCGCCTTGCGCCAGACGAGCCCGCCAGCCGCCGCCGTCAGCACCCGCTGCCGGGCCGGCGTGATCCGTCCGGGCTCCTTGCCGGTCGCCCGCACGCCCATGCGCGGGGCTTCCGGTCCCACCTCGTCGGGATCGCGCAGGGCCATCCGCGCCACCATGCCGCGCGGGGTCAGCGTCCAGCGCGCGATCCACTCGATGAACCGCCGCATCGGCTCGCGCATCGGCGGCAGGTCATGGCGGCAGATCACCGGCTTGAGATTGCCACCTCTGGCACCCGAGGCCAGCGACCAGACGACGCCGGTCGTCTCGCGTGTTCCCAGCGGCACGGTGACGGTATCGCCGGGCTGAAGCACAAGCCCCGGCGGAATGCGATAGGAATAGGCGGTATCCACCGCAACGGGCACGAGCACGTCGGCAATGGTCGGCGGCGTGTCGTCAGGCACGGTTGGTTGCATGGCCGTTGCATTTAGCACCGATTCGGCCGCCATGCCGCCGGAAACCGGGCTTTAACGGCCGGCAGGCACACTGGTGTGATGACCCTGGACACTGCCGTCGCCCAATGGCTCAGCCATCTTGCCGCAGAGCGACGCCTGTCGCCGAGAACGCTTGAGGCCTATGCCCGCGACCTCAGCCAGTTCTGCGCTTTCGCAACCCAGCGATTCGCTCAGCCGGCGACACTGGAGCATTTCGCAGCTCTCAAACCGGCCGACATCCGCGGCTTTCTGGCCGCACGCCGGGCCGCGGGGATCGAGAGCCGCTCGCTGATGCGCCAGCTTGCCGGCTGCCGTTCGTTCGTCCGCTTCGCCGAACGGCAGGGCTGGGCCAAGGCCTCCGCCTTTGCCGCCGTGCGCGGCCCGCGCGTCACACGCGGGTTGCCCAAACCGGTTGCGCCGGTTGCAGCCCGCGCCCTGGCCGGAACCGACATCCGCGCCGGCGAGGACCGCGAGCCGTGGATTTTCGATCGCGACGCGGCGGTTCTCGCGCTGCTCTATGGCTGCGGCCTGCGCATCTCGGAGGCCCTTTCGCTCACCCGGCGCGACGCGCCCGTCAGCGGTGTCGATTCGCTCACCGTCATTGGCAAGGGCGGCAAGGCCCGGCAGGTGCCGGTCATCGCCCCGGTGCAGAAGGCGGTCGAAGCCTACCTCGCAACCTGCCCGTGGCGTCTCGCGCCGGAGGAGCCGCTGTTCGTCGGCGCCAAGGGCGGACCGCTGTCGCCGCGCATCATCCAGTTGACGGTGGAGCGCCTGCGCGGCGCGCTGGGGCTGGCGGACACGGCGACGCCCCATGCCCTGCGCCACTCCTTCGCCACTCACCTGCTGGGCCGCGGCGGCGATCTGCGCACCATCCAGGAGCTGCTCGGCCACGCGTCGCTGTCGACGACGCAGATCTACACCGAGGTTGATGCCGCACGGCTCGTTGCCTCCGTCCGCGCCGCCCATCCGCGCGCCCGGCTGTCGGCATGAGGCGGCGCGCCGTCAGATGTGAATCTGACGCTTCTCCACTGCCATCGCCGCTTCCTTGACCGCTTCCGACATCGTCGGATGGGCATGGCACGTGCGGGCCAGATCCTCGGACGAGCCGCCGAACTCCATCAGCACCGCCGCCTCGTGGATCATCTCGCCCGCGCCGGCGCCGACGATATGAACACCGAGGACGCGGTCGGTCGCCTTGTCGGCCAGAACCTTGACGAACCCGTCGGTGGTCCGGTTGGCACGCGCCCGGCCGTTGGCCATGAACGGGAATTTGCCGACATTGTAGGCGACGCCTGCCGCCTTGAGCTCTTCTTCCGTCTTGCCGACCGACGCGATCTCCGGGAACGTGTAGACGACGCCGGGAATGACGTCGTAGTTGACGTGCCCGGCCTTGCCGGCCAGCAGTTCGGCCACCGCGACGCCTTCGTCCTCGGCCTTGTGCGCCAGCATCGGCCCGGCGATGACATCGCCGATCGCGTAGAGACCCGGCACATTGGTCGCATAGTGATGATCGGTCTCGATCCGCCCGCGCCCGTCGCGCTTGACTCCGACGGCCTCCAGCCCCAGCCCCTCGGTGTAGGGTCTGCGACCGATCGCCACCAGCACGACATCGGCACCGATCGTCGTCGCCTCGCCGCCTGCCGCCGGCTCGACCTTGAGCTTGACGCCGCCCTTGATCTTCTCGGCGCCGGTCACCTTGGCCCCGAGACGGAAAGTGATGCCCTGCTTTTCGAGAATGCGCTGGAACTGCTTGCACGTTTCCAGGTCCATGCCCGGCAGGATGCGGTCGAGATACTCGATCACCTCGACCTCGGCCCCGAGCCGGCGCCAGACCGACCCGAGTTCCAGCCCGATCACGCCAGCCCCGACCACCACCATCTTGCCCGGCACCTTCGGCAGGCTGAGCGCGCCGGTGGAGGACACAATCTGCTTTTCGTCGATCTCGACGCCGGGTAGCGGCATCACCTCGGACCCGGTGGCAATGACGATGGCCTTGGTCTCCAGTACCTCGGTCTTGCCGTCGGCCGCCGTCACCTGCACCTTGCCCGGCGCGAGGATGGTGCCGAGGCCGAAGTGGACCGCAACCTTGTTCTTCTTGAGCAGGAACGCGACACCGCCGACATTGGCGTCCACCGTCTCCTGCTTGTGCTTCATCATGCCGGCAAGGTTGAGCTTCGGCTTGCTGACCTCGATGCCGAAGGCGGCAAACCCGTGGCCGGCCTCGTCGAACAGTTCGGAGGCGTGCAGCAGTGCCTTGGACGGGATGCAGCCGACATTGAGGCAGGTGCCGCCATGGGTTGCCCATTTCTCGACAACAGCCGCCTTCAGGCCGAGCTGGGCCGCGCGGATGGCCGAGACATAGCCGCCGGGGCCGGTTCCGATCACAACGACATCATAGGCCATGACAAGGTTCCTTGGATGAGGGCGGCTCAGCGGCCGCCGGAAACGGTAAGGGTGGTCCCGACGACATAGGACGCTCCGTCGGAGACGAGCCAGCGTACGGCCTCGGCGATTTCCTCCGCCGTGCCGCCGCGCTTGATCGGGATGGTGTCCTTGAGCTGGTTGACCCGGTCGGGAATGCCGCCAGACGCATGGATTTCGGTTTCGATCAGCCCGGGACGCACCGCGTTGACCCGGATGCCTTCCGCCGCCACCTCGCGGCCGAGGCCCAGCGTCATCGCATCGATCGCCCCCTTGGACGCCGCATAATCGACATACTGGCCCGGCGCGCCCAGCGTCGGAGCAATCGACGACAGGTTGACGATCGCCCCGCCCGTACCGCCATTGCGCGTCGACATCCGCCGCACCGCCTCGCGGGCGCACAGGAACGAGCCGATGATGTTGATCCGCATCATCCGGTCGAGCCGGGCCAGCGAGAAGTTCTCGACCCGTTCGGGAACATCGATCACCCCGGCGTTGTTGACCAGAGCCTTGAGCGGACCGAACGCATCGGCAGCGGCGAAGATCGCCAGAACGTCGGCTTCCACGCCGACATCGCCCTGCACCACCACGGCCTTGCGGCCCATGGCGATGATCCGGCCCGCCACGTCTTCCGCCGCGGCCCTGGCGCTGGTGTAATTGACAACGATATCGAACCCGTCGGCGGCCAGCGCGAGCGCGCAGGCCCGGCCAATCCCGCGAGAGCCTCCGGTGACAATGGCAACCTTGGACATCAGCGTTTCCTCACCCTGTTCATGCACACACCGCAAGGCCGGTAGCCCGCTGCCTGTGCCGTCGCCTCATCCGCGAAGAACACGCGGTTTCTCTGATACGTACCACGCGCGAGCGCCCTGAGCGCCGACGGGCAATCGAACATGCCGTAGACCTTCGAGCGACGGTTACCGCCGAACCGCCCCGGCGAGGCGCTCGCATGGAGCACCCCGTCCGGGCCGGTCAGGCGATAGCGCCCGCCGTCCAGATCACAGATCCATCACGAGGCGGGCCGGGTCTTCGAGGCTTTCCTTGACCCGGACGAGGAAGGTCACGGCTTCCTTGCCGTCGACGATCCGGTGATCGTAGCTGAGCGCCAGATACATCATCGGGCGGATCTCGATCTTGCCGCCAACGACCATCGGCCGCTCCTGGATCTTGTGCATCCCCAGAATGCCCGACTGCGGGGCGTTGAGGATCGGCGTCGACATCAGCGAGCCATAGATACCGCCGTTGGTGATGGTGAAGGTGCCGCCCGACATCTCCTCGATCTTGAGCTGGCCGTCGCGCGCCCGCCTGCCGAAATCGGCGATGGACTTCTCGATACCGGCAAGACCGAGGCGATCCGCATCGCGCAGCACGGGGACGACGAGCCCCTTCTCGGTGCCGACGGCGATGCCGACGTGGTAGTAGTTCTTGTAGATGATGTCGGTGCCGTCGATCTCGGC
>CALCZO010000148.1 GCA_937903315.1 uncultured Alphaproteobacteria bacterium | reverse complement strand
CTGCAAGCTCCAGCGTGCGGACAATCCCCGGGAGTGCCCAGAATGACACGGCCTGTATCTGGCCGACAGCACCACGCAGCTCGGCTCTGGTCAGGTGGGTGGCGAGCAGATAGCGCTCGGCCACCTGCGGCTCGATGCCGACAGAAAGCACGCTGGCGTTGGAAAATTGCCAGAAATTGCCCGCCAGACGGGCCGATGGTGCCTCGATCCGCTCCATGAAGCCACCGGTCGAATCGAATACGAAGGCCGTCACGTCGTTGAGCACGAAGGTATTTTCATCGAGACTGGATGCGCGGAAAATCGCTTCGCCATCCACAGACCGCTGCCGGAACCAGACGCCCTTTTCCGAACCGCCGGCGCCCTTGCGGTTGAACATCAGGTTCTCGATGTCGTTGGCCTTGTCCTTCAGCCCGGTCGCCAAGGGATTGTAAACCATAGTCGCTAAAAGGCCGGTGATTGCGGCAACCATGATGATCGGCGCCGAGAACTGCCAGGCCGAGACGCCGGCCGCCCGCGCCACCACCAGTTCGAGCCGGCGACTGAGGTTGAGGAACGTGGCGAGCGCGGCAAACAGGATCGCAAACGGCAGCACCTGTTCGGCCACCGCCGGCGTGCGGAACAGCGCCAGAACCGCCAGCGCGGAGGTGGTCGCGCCTTCCGCCTCGCCGGCGCGGCGCATCAGTTCGACCAGATCGATGGTGAAGATGAGGATGAACACGGTCATGAACACGCCGACAATGGCGCTGACGAACCGCATGGCGAAATACCGCCCGAGGGTCGAGGTCAGGATCATGACCGGCGGAACCGCTGTGCGAGCCCGGTGAACACAGGGGTCAGCGCCGCGACGCTGAAGATCCGGCCCAATCCGAGCGATTCGAGCTTCGGCTCCAGCCACCGCACGGCGGCAACCAGCACCGGCGGACGCTCCTGCGACCACCAGATGTAGACCCCGGCGATCACGGTGGCGAGAATCGGGACCAGATACATCGCCAGCACGCCGCCCGAACTGCGGACAGCGAGCGAGGACGCCCAGAACCCCGCGACGCGCAGCGCCAGCATGCCAAGCCCCGCCGCCGCCATGGCCGAGCCGCGTCCCTGCCGGGTCGTGCGCGCGCTGCCGAGCGCGGCAAAGGCGATGGCAAGGGTCGAGAACGCATAGAGCGGCTGGGAGAACCGCTCGTGCAGTTCGGCCCGGAAGCGCCCGAGGAAGTTGCGAACATAGCCGTCATTCATGTCCGGGTTCATCAGTTCCAGCGTCGTGCGCTCGCGCGGTTTGTAGCCGATCGGTCCCTTGCCTTCGGCCAGCTGGTCCATATCGAGGGCGTAGCGGTCGAAATAGACCAGCGCGGCCTCGTCGCGTGCCTTGTTCTGGCGCTGGAGGCTGCCCTTTTCGAGAATGAAATACGGCGTGCCCTCGGCCTCGACCATGCGGCCGCGCTCGGCGAGATAGGTCGAGACCAGCTTGGGGTCGCGCCGGTCCTGGAACAGGATGCCGAGCAGGGTGCCGCCTGGTCCCTTCTCGCGGTAGTGGAAGGTGATGCCGGCATCGAGGGTGACGAACTTGCCCTCCTGCACGAACTGGGTGACGACATCGGCGCGGATGCGGGTCAGGAGATTGCGCAACTCGCGGAAACTGTCGGGCATGATCTTGATCGTGATCGCGCCGACAAGCAGCGTGACGATCACCGTCAGCCACAGGAACGGTTTGAGGATGGTGCGCGGGGGGATGCCGGCCGCGTTCATCACGATCAGCTCGCTGTCCCCGTTGAGCTTGTTGAGCGTGTAGAGAATGGCGATGAACAGGGCCAGCGGCGCGATGATCATCACCAGCGCCGGGATCGACAACATCGTCAGATAGAGGAACATCAGGATCGACTGGCCCTTGCCGGTCACCAGATCGAGCTCGCGCAGCGCCGATGTGATCCAGATCACCGCCGTCAGCGCGATCAGGCACAGCAGGAACGCGCTGACCGCCGTGCGGAAGATGTATCGCTCCAGAATGCTCATGCGCGGGGTCGACCAATCCTTCGTGCTGCGCCGCATCGTGCCGATGCAGGTTGCCGACTTTCACGGCACTGTTGCGGCAAAGACAAGGCATGTTGCGGTCAGCGACCGGGGCAGGGCACCCGAACACACGCCATTGTGACAAAAAAGCCAGAGCCGTTCGCGTCGCGGGCCGCAGCTTTGCTACAGTTGATCGCGATTCGCTCCGTCAATGCGGCGTCCGGCCGAGTGTGCGCCGGCATGCTGCCGAACCAACGAAAGACCTCGCCATGTCCCGCGGCCCAAAACTCTCCTTCGCCTCGCCCGATTCGGCGCTGCTGCCTGTCGTGGCGCTGTTTGTCGATGACACGCTGGCGCTGCCGGCGGTGGCCGGGCGGCTCGGTCCCCAGTTCGCCGGCCTGTTTGCCGCAGCGGCCGAAGGCGAGGGATTCAAGGGCAAGGCGGGCAGCACGCTCGATCTGGTTGCCCCGGCCAACGTACCGGCGGCGCGCGTTGTCGTGTTCGGCATTGGCGGTGCCAAGGAGCAGGCCGAGATCGACTGGGTGATGCTGGGCGGCAAGGTCGGCGGCAAGCTGCCGTCAGGCCGCGATGTGTCGGTGCTGTTCGACCTGCCGGGTGCCGGGGCTGCGGCTGCGATCGATTTTGCGCTTGGCGTGCAACTCAGGGCCTATGCCTTCACCCAGTACAAGACCAAGAAGAAGGACGATGACGAGGCGGCCCCGACCGCGCTGACGCTGCATCTCGCCGACTATGCCGAGGCCAAGCGCAGCGCCAAGGCGCGCGGCGGGCTGGCCGATGGCGTGATCCTCGCCCGTGACCTTGTCAACGAGCCGCCGAACGTGCTGACGCCGGTGGAATTCGCCCGCCGCGCGGCGGCGCTCGCCAAGCTCGGCGTCGAGGTCGAGATTCTCGACGAAAAGGCACTGAAGAAGATCGGCATGCGGGCGCTGCTGGCGGTCGGACAGGGGTCAACCCAGGAAAGCCGCGTCGTCATCATGCGCTGGAACGGGGCGAAGGATCCGAAAGCCCAGCCGGTTGCCTTCATCGGCAAGGGCGTGGTGTTCGACACCGGCGGCATCTCGATCAAGCCGGCCGCCGGCATGGAGGACATGAAGGGCGACATGGCCGGCGCGGCCTGCGTCGTCGGGCTGATGCATGCGCTGGCGGCGCGCAAGGCCAAGTGCAACGTCATCGGCGCGATCGGGCTGGTCGAGAACATGCCGGACGGCAATGCCCAGCGGCCGGGCGACATCGTCACCTCGCTGTCGGGGCAGACGATCGAGATCATCAACACCGACGCCGAAGGCCGGCTCGTGCTGGCCGATGTGCTGTGGTACGTGCAGGACCAGTACAAGCCGGCGTTCATGGTCAATCTGGCGACGCTGACCGGCGCGATTCTCGTCGCGCTCGGGCAGGAACATGCCGGCCTGTTCTCCAACAACGACGAACTGGCGCAGCGGCTGTTCGATTGCGGCAAGCTGACCGGCGAGACGGTGTGGCGGCTGCCGCTCGGCCCGGCCTACGACAAGATGATCGATTCCAAATTTGCCGACATGAAGAACACCGGCGGGCGGTTCGGCGGCTCGATCACCGCCGCGCAGTTCCTCCAGCGCTACGTCAACGGCACGCCGTGGGCGCATCTCGACATCGCCGGCACCGGCATGGGGTCGCCATCGAGCGACATCAACCGGTCATGGGGCTCGGGCTGGGGCGTGCGCCTGCTCGATCGTCTGGTGAGTGAACACTACGAGTGATGCGCCGCAGCGGGGGCTGTGCATAAGCGTTCGGCCTCGATCTTGCCTCTGGTCAGATGGCCTTTGCCGGGTATTGTCAGGCAACGGCTCAATGAGGTGACGGATGGTCAAGGCGATCGTGGTGCGCACGCCCGGCGGGGCGGAGCAGATGCTCTATGAGGATGTGGCGCTCGCCGCGCCGGGCGCTGGCGAGGTGCAGGTGCGGCACCGGGCCGTCGGCCTCAATTATATCGACGTCTATTTCCGCTCGGGTGCCTATCCTGCGCCGACTTCGCCGTTCAGCCCCGGCAATGAGGCGGCGGGCGATGTGGTCGCGGTCGGTGCGGGTGTCAGTGGGTTCAGGCCGGGCGACCGGGTGGCCTATGTCAGCCCCGGGATCGGTGCCTACACCGAGCAGCGCAACGTGCCGGCAAGCTGTCTCGTCAAGCTGCCGAAGGACATCGATTACGACACCGCCGCCGGCATGATGCTGAAGGGGCTGACGGCGGAATACCTGCTGTTCCGCACCTACCGGGTCAGGAAGGGCGACACGATCCTCGTTCATGCGGCGGCGGGCGGCGTCGGGCTGATCCTGTGCCAGTGGGGGCGGGCGCTCGGCGCGACCGTGATCGGCACCGTCGGTTCGCCCGACAAGGCGGCGCTGGCCAAGAAGCATGGTGCACACCACACGATCCTCTACCGGCAGGAGAATTTCGCCGAGAAGGTCAAGGAGATCACCAAGGGGGCGCTGTGCCCGGTGGTCTATGACGGAGTTGGCAAGGACACGTTCGCGCTGTCGCTCGATTGCCTCAGCCCGTTCGGCACCTACGTCAATTTCGGATCGGCGTCCGGGCCGGTGGCGCAGTTCGATATCGGCATTCTGGGCAAGAAGGGTTCGCTCTACGCCACGCGGCCGACGCTGTTCACCCATATTGCCGACCGCAAGCGGCTCGACAGCATGGCGCGGCGGCTGTTTTCGGCGGTGCGGCGCGGAGACGTGACCATTCCGGTCACCGCGCGCTACCCGCTCAGCGAGGCGACAGCCGCCCACCGCGCGCTGGAAGGGCGGGCGACGACGGGTTCGGTGATCTTCACGCTGTGAGCACCGCGCCCGATCCAGGCCCTGTCCAGCCGCTCATCCGCTGCGTCGGCATCACCAAGCGGTTCGGATCGCTGGTCGCCAACGATGCCGTGGAACTGACGGTTCTTCCGGGCGAGATCCACGCCCTGCTGGGGGAGAACGGGGCCGGCAAATCCACGCTCGTCAAGATGCTCTACGGGCTGATGAAGCCTGATGCAGGCCATATCGAATGGAAGGGCCGGCGGGTTGATCTCGTCAACCCCGAGGCCGCGCGGGCGCTCGGCATCGGCATGGTGTTCCAGCACTTTTCGCTGTTCGACGATCTCAGCGTCCTGGAGAACATCGCGCTGGGCACACCGGGCGCGCGGGCAGACGCGGCGCTGGCTGACCGGGCGACGCGGGTCGCCCGCACCTACGGGCTGGACCTCGACCTTGAACGACCGGTGTGGACGCTTTCGGCCGGCGAGCGCCAGCGGATCGAGATTGCCCGCTGCCTGTTGCAGGAACCGGAACTGATCGTTCTTGACGAGCCGACCTCGGTGCTGACGCCGCAGGAGACCGAAACGCTGTTTGCCTCGCTCGAAACCCTGCGGGCCAGGGGCGCGGGTCTGCTGTTCATCTCGCACAAGCTGGAGGAGGTGCGGCGCCTGTGTTCGGCGGCGACGATCCTGCGCGGCGGCAAGGTGGTGGCCCATGCCGATCCCCGCGCGGAGACGGCGGCCTCGCTGGCCCGGCTGATGGTGGGCGAGGGCGTCAGCGATGTCCGCGCCAAGGCGGCGGTCGGCTCGGGGCCGGCGTTTCTCGTTGTCGACCGCCTGTCCGTCAAGCCCGAGATCAGCCACGGCATTCCCCTGCGCGAGGTGTCGCTGACCGTCCGTTCGGGCGAGGTGGTGGCGATTGCCGGGGTTGCAGGCAACGGGCAGAGCGAGCTGTTCGCCGCACTGTCGGGCGAGGGCGGCATGATCACTGCCGGGACGATCACGCTCGACGGTGCGGATGTGACGCGGCTTGCCATCGGCCAGCGGCGACGGCTCGGTGCGGCCTATGTGCCGGAAGGGCGGCTCGGCCACGCGACTCTGCCGCAGCGCTCGCTGTCGGACAACATCACCCTGTCGTGGCACGAGACGGAAAACGTCGGCGGCTGGTTCCTGTCGCTGGAGCGGCTGAAACAGGCGGCGGGGGCGATCATCCACCGGTTCGATGTGCGCGGCCCGTCGACCGATCCGCGTGCGGCGCAGCTTTCGGGCGGCAATCTGCAGAAGTACATCGTCGGGCGCGAGATCGAGCGCAAGCCCAGGCTGATCATCGTCGACCAGCCGACATGGGGCGTCGATGCGCGCGCGGCCGCACTGATCCGCCAGACGCTGGTTGATATCGCCCGCGACGGCGCGGCGGTGCTGGTGATCACGCAGGATCTCGACGAAGCGTTTGAAATCTCGGACCGCATTGCGGCGATCTGCGGCGGCGTCCTGCACACGCCGGTCGCCACGGCCAGTACGACGCGCGAGGCTGTGGGTCTCAAGATGACCTCGACCGACCGGCAGGCGGAGGTGGCGGCATGATGGGCCTGACGCTGGTCCCGCGCACCAAGGTCAGCCGCCTCAGGGAGGTGGTGACGCCGCTGATCGCCTTTGCCGCGGCGCTGGTCATCGCCGGCATCGTGCTGAAAGCGATGGGCAAGTCACTGATGGTGGCGCTTCAGGTCTATATCATCGAGCCGCTGACCACCTCGTGGGGCCTTCAGGAAGTGATCCTGAAGGCAACGCCGCTGACGCTGATTGCCATCGGCCTGATTTTCGCCATCCGCGCCAACCGCTGGAATATCGGGGCGGAGGGGCAGTATGTCATCGGCGGGCTGTGCGGCGGGGCGGTCGCCATTTTTGCCCATGGATGGGGCGGGTTCTGGGTGCTGCCGCTGATGCTGGCCGCCGGGGTCGCTGGCGGGGTGGCCTATGGCCTCGTGCCCGGCGTGCTCCGCAACCGCTTCGGCATTTCGGAAATCCTGTCGTCGCTGATGCTGGTCTACGTCGCCGAATTGCTGCTCGACTTTCTCGTGCGCGGCCCATGGCGCGATCCCAAGGCGTTCAACTTCCCCAAATCGGTCAATTTCGACGCGGCGGCGACGCTGGGGCCAATCGTCGAGGGTGGCAAGCTGCACTGGGGCGTGATGGTCGCGGTGCTGGCGGTGGTGGTGGCGCTGGTGATGCTCGGGCGCTCGCTGTTCGGCTTTGCCGTCTCGGCGACCGGCGAGGCACCGCGCGCTGCCAATTTCGCCGGCTTCAACGATCGCGTGCTGACCTTGCAGGTGTTTGCGATTTCCGGCGGGCTGGCCGGGCTTGCCGGGGTCATCGAGGTCTCGGCCAACATCGGCCAGCTGCAGCCGTCGATCAGCCAGGGCTACGGTTTTACCGCAATCATCGTGGCGTTTCTCGGCCGGCTCAATCCCTTTGGCGCGCTGATTGCGGCGGTGGTGCTGTCGATGCTGCTGATCGGCTCGGAAACGGCGCAGATCATGCTGAAACTTCCCTTCGACATGACACGTGCCTTTCTTGGCCTGCTGCTGCTCTGCGTGCTGGCCGGCGAGGCGCTGACCCGGTTCCGACTGGTGAGGAAACCATGATCGAGCTGATCCCGCTGATCCTGACGACCATCATCACGGCCGCTACGCCGCTGGTCATCGCCGCGCTCGGCGAGCATGTGGTCGAACGCTCGGGCGTGCTCAATCTCGGCGTCGAGGGCATGATGATCATGGGCGCCTCGCTCGGCTTTGCCGGCGCGGTGGTGCTCGATTCCAGCCTTGCCGGGCTGGTGATCGGCATGGCGGCAGGCATGGCGATGGCCGGGGTGTTCGCGCTGTTCGCGCTCGGGCTGGCGACCAATCAGGTCGCGACCGGGCTGGCGGTGACCATTCTCGGCCTCGGCCTTGCCGGTCTGATCGGGCAGTCCTTCGTCGGGATGCCGCGTCCGCCGATCGGCCTGATTTCGATCCCGGTTCTGGCCGACATTCCGGTGCTCGGTCCGGCGCTGTTCCGGCAGGATGTGGTGGTCTACCTCTCGGTGGTGCTGGTGGTCGGTGTTGCCTATGTGCTCAGGACCACGCGGGCCGGGCTGATCCTGCGCGGGGTGGGGGAGAGCCACGGCTCGGCCCATGCGCTCGGGCTGCCGGTCTTGAAGGTGCGGCTGATGGCGGTGCTGTTCGGCGGGTTGTGCGCCGGGCTGGCGGGGGCGTATCTGTCGCTGGTCTACACGCGGTTCTGGTCGCCGGGGATGACGGCCGGGCGCGGCTGGATCGCGCTGGCGCTGGTGGTGTTCGCGGCCGGGCAGGTGTGGCGGCTGGTGGCGGGAGCGTATCTGTTCGGCGCGATCATGATTGCGCAGCTGCATGCGCAGGCCGGCGCCATCGGTATCCCCTCACAATTGCTGTCGATGCTGCCTTATCTGATGACGATTGCCGCGCTTGTTGTATTGTCGATGGCAGGACGGCGCGGGACAGGGGCGGCGGGGTCACTTGGCCAGCCCTTCGTGCCGGATCGATAAGAACACGGCGTGTCTGCCTCCGGAGGAGGGGCGGGAATTTTGCAAACTGACATCGAGGAGAGATGCATGATCGTGAAGTATGTTCTGGGGGCGGTTGCTGCCGTAGGTCTGGCATGCGCGCCGGCCATGGCCCAGCAGAAGCTGAAGGTCGGGTTCATCTATGTCGGCCCGGTGGGCGATTTCGGCTGGTCGTACCAGCACGATCAGGGCCGCATCGCCATCGAGAAGGCGTTCGGCGACAAGGTCG
>CALCZO010000147.1 GCA_937903315.1 uncultured Alphaproteobacteria bacterium | reverse complement strand
GTGTCGGACATGCCGCTGTCGGTCGCGCGCGATTTCGATCTGCGTAGCGGCATCGGCCCGCACACGATTGCCGAAGCGCTCGATACCCTGTTCTCGCATGGCAACCGGCTGGTGCGCGTCATCGGCCCTGCGGCCGACAGCGGTGATTTCATCGAGATGGTGATCGAGGAAAAGCCGCTGCGCGACGCCATGCGGGGGTTTTCGGTCAACATCCTGCTGCTGTCGCTGCTGATCTCGTCGATCACGGCAGCGCTGGTGTATTTTGCGCTGCACCGGCTGATCGTCCGCCCGGTCAAGCGGCTGGCCGAGGCAATCACCGCTTTCGGGGCCGAGAACGGCGACCAGCGCCCGGTGATTGCCCCCTCCGGCCGCGGCGACGAGATCGGCGAGGCCGAGGTGCGGCTGGCGGCGATGCAACGGGCGCTGGCCAATGAACTCAGGCAGCGGCAGAATCTGGCCGCGCTCGGGCTGGCAGTGGCCAAGATCAACCACGACCTGCGCAACATGCTCTCGGCCGCCCATCTTCTGTCCGATCGCATCGCCTCGGTGCCCGATCCGACCGTACAGCGCATCGCACCCAAACTGATCCGTGCGCTCGACCGGGCGGTTGGCTTCTGCCAGGCGACGCTCGCCTTCGGCAAGCTGCAGGAGCCGGCACCGCAGCCGAAAAAAGTCGATCTCAACCAACTCGCCGACGATCTGCGCGATCTGCTCGGTCTTGGCGAAGACGGGCCGGTCGCGTTCCACGTCGATATGCCGCAGCCGATGCCGGCGACCGCCGATCCCGAACAGCTGCTGAGGGTGTTGCTCAATCTGGGTCGTAACAGCGTTGAGGCGATGACCGCCCTGCCGGGCGGCGGCACGCTGACACTCGCTGCCCGCCGGGCCGGCGAGATGATCGAGATCGAGATCGCCGACACCGGGCCGGGCGTGCCCGAAGCGCTGAAGCCGCGCCTGTTCCAGCCGTTTGCCGGCGCGGGACGACCGGGCGGCACCGGGCTCGGCCTTGCCATTGCTGCCGACCTGATGCGGGCGCAGGGCGGCAGCATCGCGCTCGTCGACGTGCCGCGCGGCGCCTGCTTCCGCATCGCCCTGCCGGGCTGACTTGCCGGGCTGACCTGTCGCTACAGCCGGATCATCGCGCCACGATAGGCCAGGGCCTCGGCCAGGTGCGGCCGCCCGACTGTCTCGATCCCGCCAAGATCGGCAATGGTGCGGGCCACCTTCATGACACGATGGAAGCCGCGCGCGGTCAGCCGGAATTTTTCCGTCGCCTCCTGCAACAGCCTGCGTCCGGCCTCGTCCGGCCGTGCGACATCCTCGATGATGCTCGACGGCGCGGCGGCATTGGTCGCGGCATCCAGCCCCAAACCCTGATAGCGGGCCGCCTGCAGGGCGCGGGCACGGGCAACGCGGACGGCAACCTCCGCCGAGCCTTCCGAGGGCGGCGGCAGGACCAGATCGGCAGCGCTGACCGCAGCAACCTCGATGGCAAGATCGAACCGGTCGAGCAGGGGGCCGGAGAGCCGGGCCTGATATTGCGCCATGCACTTGTCATTCGGCGCGCGCTTGCAGGCATAGCCCGGTTCGGTCGCATGGCCGCAGCGGCAGGGGTTCATCGCCGCGATCAGCTGGAACCGGGCAGGATAGGTGACGCGGGCGTTGGCGCGCGACACCGAGACCTCGCCGGTTTCCAGCGGCTGACGCAGGGAATCGAGCGCCTGAGGCTGGAATTCGGGCAGTTCATCGAGAAACAGGACGCCGTGGTGGCTGAGCGAGACCTCGCCGGGCCGGGCATGAAGCCCGCCGCCGGTCAGCGCGGCGATCGAGGCCGAATGATGCGGCGCGCGGAACGGTCGCCGGTCGGTCAGCGCGCCGCCGGTCAGCAGCCCGGCGATCGAATGGATCATCGACACCGCCAGCAGCTCGCGCGGGGCGAGCGGCGGCAGGATCGAGGGCAGCCGCTGGGCCAGCATCGACTTGCCGGCACCGGGCGGGCCGGACATCAGCAGGTTGTGACCGCCGGCTGCGGCAATCTCGAGCGCCCGCTTGGCGCTTTCCTGGCCCTTGACGTCGATGAGATCGGGCAGACGCCCTTCCGCCGAGCGGATCGCCGGCTCGGGCCGGGCGAGAACCTGCGTGCCCTTGAAATGGTTGGCAAGCTGGATCAGCGAGGCGGGTGCCAGAACATCGATCTCGCCGCCGGCCCAGACCGCCTCCGGCCCCGAGGCGCGCGGGCAGATCAGCCCGTGGCCGCGGCCATTGGCCGCCACCGCCGCCGGCAGCACCCCGGCGACCGGGGCGATTGCACCGTCGAGCGCCAGTTCACCCAGAACAGTGTAGTCGGTAAGCGCATCGGACGGAATGGCCCCGATCGCGGCCATGATGCCAAGTGCGATCGGCAGGTCGAAGTGGCTGCCCTCCTTGGGCAGGTCGGCGGGGGCGAGATTGACCACCACCCGCTTGGCCGGCATGGCCAGTCCGGATGCGGTGAGGGCGGCGCGCACGCGTTCTTTCGATTCAGCCACCGCCTTGTCCGGCAGGCCGACCAGCACGAAGGCGACACTGCCGGCGGCCACCTGCACCTGAACATCGACCGGACGGGCCTCGATGCCCTCGAATGCAACCGTGGCAACGCGCGTGACCATTCCCATGCCCCTTCCGCCGCCATGGTAGCGACCACGGCGCGCGCCGCAAGCCCCGGTGGCGACCGCTCCGCGCTTGCGCGCCGCATCAAGCCGTGGCACGTCGCTCCTCCGGCGTGCCGCAAATCCCTGCCATGGCGTGCCGGTTCCGCCTGTGACCCCTGCCGCGCTCCTCGCCCTTCTGGCCAAGATGGCCATCGTCGCCGCCGTGGTGGTCATCGCCGCGCGGGTGGCCGAACGGACGCGCCCGGCGTTCGGTGCACTGATCGCCACGCTGCCGCTGTCGCTGGGGCCGACGTATATCCTCGTGGCCATGGAGCATGATGCCGCGTTTCTCGAACAGGCTGCCTTGAAAAGCGTCGCCAGCGCGGGCGCAACGGTGGTGTTCATCGCGCTGATGGCAGTTCTGGTGGTGCGGATTCCGCTTGCCGGAGCATTGGCGGCGGGGTTCTGCGGCTGGGCGCTGGCCGCATGGCTGGTGCTGAAGGCGCCATGGACCCTAGCCACCGCCTGCCTGTTCACCGCTGTCATCGTTGCCACCGCGCATGTCGCGACCCGCCGGCTGCGGTTCCATCGCCCGGCCGGCCCGGCCATCCGGCGGTGGTGGGATGTGCCGGCGCGCGCACTGTCGGTGGCAAGCCTGGTCGGACTGGTCACAGCGCTGTCGAACGCCCTCGGTCCGGACGGGGTTGGCACACTCGCCAATTTTCCGATCATCATGTCGTCGATGGGCGTGATCATGCACCAGCGCTACGGGTCCGAGGCCTCGGCGGCGATTCTCGCCAATGCGACGATGGGTATGGCCGGCGTCGGCGTTGCGCTGGTCGCGATGGTTGTGGCGATGGTGCCGCTTGGCCCGCCGGCAGCGCTGACCATCGGGCTGCTGGTGTGCCTGGTCTGGATTGCGGCGCTGTTCGCGCTGACCAGACATCGCAGCCGGAGTTCTGCATAAAGAACGAATCGTTCGTTTCGAGTTGACTGGGCAGATTCGTTCGTTTAAAAGAACGATCAGTTTCAGCAGATGCGCGGCAGATGCCACGCCAAACCCACGGATGCCGACATGTCGCTTTCGCGCCGCACCCTTCTGGCCGCCGCCGGCCTCGCCGCCCTTCCCCTTGCCCGGCCCGCGCTGGCGCAGGGCAAACTCGCGCGCCTGACCGTCGACTGGGCGACCTACAACCCGCTCAGCCTGATCATCCGCGACAACAAGTGGCTGGAAGACGAGTTCAAGTCCGAAGGCACCACCATCCAGTGGGTGCAGTCGGCTGGCTCGAACAAGGCGCTCGAATTTCTCAACGCCGGCTCGATCGATTTGGGCTCAACCGCAGGCGCGGCGGCGCTGATCGGCAAGATCGGCGGCAACCCGATCAGGTCCGTCTCGGTCTATTCGCGCCCCGAGTGGACCGCGCTGGTGACCAACAAGGACGCGATCAAGACCGTTGCCGATCTCAAGGGCAAGTCGGTGGCCGTGACGCGCGGCACCGATCCGCACATCTTCCTGATCCGTGCACTGCTTGACCACGGCGTTGCCGCCTCGGACGTCAAGTTCGTGCTGCTCCAGCATGCAGACGGCAAGACCGCGCTGATCCGCGGCGATGTCGACGCCTGGGCCGGGCTGGACCCGATCATGGCGCAGGCCGAGGTCGAGGGCGCGCGGCTGTTCTACCGCAAGGCCGAGAACAACACCTGGGGCGTGCTCAATGTGCGCGAGGATTTCGCCGCCAAGAATCCCGATGTGGTCAAGCGCGTGCTCGCCGTCTATGAAAAGGCCCGCAAGCACGCGCTGGCCAATCCGGCCGAACTGAAGGCCGCGCTGGTCAAGGCTGCCCGCCTGCCCGATCCGGTGATCGAGCGGCAGTTGACCCGTACGGACCTCTCGACCTCGATCATCGGCCCGGTGCAGGCCGAAGCGATCGAGCAGGCCGGCGTGGCCTTGCAGAAGGCCGAGGTCATCAAGGCCGATGTCAACGTGAAGGCCGTGGTCGCGGCGCTGATCGACCCCTCGTTCGGCGTCAAGGCCTGACGGGGCGACGGCAAGACGGGGGTGGGATGAGCATTGCCGAAACACGGCACGGGGCAGCCGATGCCCCGGCTTCGGATCGCACGGGAGCGCGCGGCGCATGGTCGCGCGATCTTGCCGTCGGGCTGGTTCTGCCGGCGGCACTGGCGCTTGGCTGGGAACTGGCCGTGCGCGCCGGCCTGTCAGACGGGCGGCTGGTGCCGCCGCCGAGCCGCATCTGGCTGACTCTGGTCGACCTGTGGCGGACGGGCGACCTTCTCACGCATATTCTGGCCACTCTGGCCCGCGTCGGCGCCGGTTTTGCGCTGGGCGCTGCCGCCGGCACGCTGCTGGGCGCGATATCGGGCGCGCTGCCGCTGTTCCGCCGGCTGTCAGATCCGTTGCTGCAGGGGTTGCGCGCGGTGCCCTCCATCGCCTGGGTGCCGCTGTTCATCCTGTGGTTCGGCATTTTCGAGGCGCCGAAGGTGACGCTGATCGCGGTCGGGGTGTTCTTTCCGGTCTATCTCGGCGTGATGGGCGCGATCCAGTCGGTCGACCGCAAGCTGATCGAGGTCGGACGGATGTTCCGGCTGAACCGGGCCGGCATGATGGGCCGCATCCTGCTGCCGGCCATCCTGCCGTCCTGGGCGATCGCGCTGCGATCGGGGCTGGGGCTGGGCTTCATGTTCGTCGTCGCAGCCGAGTTCATGGGCGCGTCCGAAGGGCTCGGCTATCTGCTCGTCGACGGCCAGCAACTGGGCAAGCCGGACCAGATCGTCGCCGCGATCATCGTCTTTGCCGTGCTCGGCAAGCTGTGGGACGCCATTCTCGTTGCCCTGACCGCGCCGCTGATGCGCTGGCAGGACACCGCACGGGCGGAGCAATGACGCCATGCTGATCCTTGATGGCCTGTCCAAGACCTACGCCGGCGGCACCGAGGCGCTGCGCGCGGTTTCGCTTTCGGTCAGGCAGGGCGACATCGTCGCGATGGTTGGCGGCTCGGGCTGCGGCAAGACCACGCTGCTGCGGCTTGTCGCCGGGCTCGACATCCCGAGCGCCGGCACCGTCACGGTCGACGACCGGCAGATCACCGCGCCGAACGAGGCGATCGGGCTGATCTTCCAGGAGCCGCGCCTGCTGCCGTGGCTCACGGTCGCCGACAACATCGCCTTCGGCCTGTCGCATCTGCCGAAGGACGAGCGCCGGGCGCGGGTCGATTTCGCGCTGCACCGGGTCGG
>CALCZO010000146.1 GCA_937903315.1 uncultured Alphaproteobacteria bacterium | reverse complement strand
ACATGCAGGTGAAACACCACCTGTCCGCCGGCGCTCTCCGAAAACTGCTGGATGGTCAGGCCATCCGCCGCGAAGGCTGTTTTCACGGCCTTGGCAACGTGCTGGACGCCGCGCATCAGGGTGGCAAGATCATCGGGCCGGATGTCGAGGATGTTACGGGCCGGAGCCTTGGGCAGCACCAGCGTATGTCCGTCACCGCGCGGCATGATATCCATGATCGCAAGGACGTGCTCGTCCTCGTAGACCTTGTGACACGGCAGCTCGCCCCTCAGAATGCGGGCGAAAATATTGTTGGGATCATAAGCAGTCACGGCGAACACCTTCCCACTCGACTTGGCATGCGGCCAGAGGGGAGCAGCGCCAGCGCCCGCCGTCAAGTCACAACGGCAACAGGAAAGCGGGCGGCCTTGCGCCGCCCGCCCGCCCGATCAGAAGAGGCGGAAATAGACGCTCCGCGGCCGATAATACCGGCGACGGTAGTAGACCCGACGCGGGCGATAGTACACCCGGCGGCGCGGACGGTAGTAATAGACCCGGCGGCGCGGACGCCAGCGGCGGCGGCGAACGATATAATACTGGCCTTCAGCATCGAGTTCGTCTGTCTCGGCGCGAGCGACCTCTTCGGACGGCATTGCCGGCTCCGGAGTGGCGGCGGCGGTCAGATCAGGCGTTGCTGCTTCGGCCGAGGTGCTCATCAACGACGTGCCGACCGTGGCGGCGCCGAATATGGCGAGGGCTCCCTTGAGAAAAGCACGTCTTTCCATCGCAATACCTCCGATGTGCGTGTTGTGGCGTTTGGCAGCCGCAGGCGCCGGAGCGATGCCCTGCCTCCCGTCACTGATCATTATCCACCTTTTCTGAACGGCACCCAACCGTTTAGATCAATTGCCTCGGAAATGACCTGGACGCGCTCGTGTTCGAGATAGTCGGTTACCGCGCGCCGAAGACCTTCATGAGCAATTGAATGGGCCGAGCGCGTGATCACCGGGCGATAGCCGCGCAGCAGCTTGTGCTCACCCTGTGCGCCGGCTTCGACGGTGGCGAGCCGGCGGGCGATTGCGAAGTCCATGGCCTGATAATAGCAGAGTTCGAAATGCAGGAACGGGTGCTGCTCGATCGCGCCCCAGTTGCGTCCAAAAAGGGTCGTTGCGCCGATGAAATTGATCGCCCCGGCGATCGGACTGCCGTCGCGCTCGGCAAAGACCAGCAGGATGCGATCCGCCATGGTCGCGCCGAGGATGCTGAAGAAGGCGCGGGTCAGATACGGGCGGCCCCATTTGCGCGAGCCCGTATCGATGTAGAAGGTGTAGAAGGCATCCCAGTCCGCTTCCGAAATGTCGCTGCTGGTGAGCCAGCGGATGGTGAGGCCGGCAGCCAGTGCGTCCTTGCGCTCCCGGCGGATCATCTTGCGTTTGCGGGCCGAGAGCGCGGCAAGGAAATCCTCGAAGGTTCCGTAGCCGGTGTTGAACCAGTGGAACTGCCGGTCCTGCCGCAACAGGTAGCCGCGCTCGGTCAGGTCGCCGCAGTCGCGATTCGTCAGAAACGTGGCATGGATCGAGGATGCGCCAAGGCGCGTGCGCGTGGCTTCAAGCCCCGCGACCAACGCGTCCACGATGGCAGGTCGGTCGGTCTGCGCCGCGATCAGCAGGCGCGGACCGGTGACCGGCGTGAACGGAACGGCGATCTGCAGTTTGGGATAGTACTGTCCTCCGGCGCGCATGAAGGCGTCGGCCCAGCCGTGATCAAAGACGTACTCGCCCTGGCTGTGACTTTTCACATAGGCGGGAACCACCGCCAGAATGTGGCCCTCCGCATCGCGCAGGGCATGGTGGGCCGGCTGCCAGCCGGCAGCAGCGCCGACGCAGCCGGACACTTCAAGAGCGGATAGAAAATCGTATGAAATGAACGGGTTATCCGGGTCTTCCTGAGGCAGGGAATCAACAAGTGGATGTGTTGAATCGAGTGGCTCAGGTGGAGAATCGTCCTGTTCATCCGGCAGGTCGAGGCGCGGCGCACGTGAGTCATCACTGCGCGCCAACATCTTGATCGTGCGCGTGTTTCCGGTTGCCAGACGGCACAGCTCCCAATCGTCGCGACCGATGGCGGCGATGCGACCGTGCACCGTGATCCGCCACCCGGGAGGCAGGCTGGTCATTCGGGGATGAAGCCTTCGAACACCATCTGGTCGGCATGGGCGCGGGCCAGCGCCACGTCTCCCGGCGTCCGCACGGTCCATGCCATGGTCGGCAGTCCCAGCGCCCGGCGGCAGAGGTGGGGGACGCCCGAAGGCAGATCGCGGACGCGCCACGAGATGAAGTCGGGCCGCGTCGTTTCGAAATGCAGCAGGTTGGCCAGCGCGTGCTTCTGCCCGGCTGTCAGGTGTGCGTAATCGGGGTAGGTGTAGTCGTTCATCGCCACGATACCGACGGGGATGTCGGTTTCCAGCGAATGCCAGTGGGCGACGATGGCGGGATCAAATGACTTGATCACCAGCGGGCCGGCGTAGTGCCGGGCAAGATCGGCGACGCGGTTTGTCAGGCGCATGTCGCCGTCGAAGGCGCTCTTGATCTCGCAGACGATCAGTGCCCGTCCGGTGGTCAGCGAGAACATGTCGCTGACGGTGCCGATCCGGTCGGTTGTGTCCTTCATCGTCAGGCCGGCGAGGGCGGCGGCGGTGTGGTCGATGACCTTGCCGGTGGCGGTCGTCAGCCGGTCGAGCACGAAGTCGTGCACCACCATGGCCTCACCGTCCTTCGACAGTTGCACGTCGCATTCGAAGGCATAGCCACCCGCGATCGCGGCGCGGAATGCTCCGGGGGTGTTTTCGACCCGGCCCTTCGCGCGGTCGTGCAATCCACGATGGGCGATCCTGCGTTCGGTGACAAAGGCAAGGTTGCGCGCCATCAGCGGACCTCGAACATTGCTTCGATCTCGACGACGGCGCCGAGCGGCAGCTGCGCCATGCCGACCGTGCTGCGCGCATGCCGGCCGCGATCGCCGAGCGCGGCGACCATCAGGTCGGATGCCCCGTTCATCACCGCGGCAAGCGCGAGAAAATCGGGCGCTACATTGATGAAGCCGCCAAGCCGGACGCAGCGGACAATCCGGTCGAGATCGCCCAGCGCGGCCTTGGCCTGTGCCAGCAGGTTGATGGCGCAGAGTCGGGCGGCTTCGGCTGCAACCTCCGGGGTGATGTCCGCGCCGACCTTGCCGATGTGCTGCGGAGCAAGCTTGCCGTCTGCTCCAAGGCATAGTTGGCCCGAAATGACCAGAATCGATCCGGTGATGACGCTGGGAACATAATTGGCGATGGGAGCCGCTGCCTGCGGCAGTTCGATTCCCAGATCTTTCAGATGGCTCTCGGTGCGGCTCATGGGTCCTTGGTTCCGGTTGGGACTCGGCAAGTGGCAAGCTAACGCCAATTTGCCGGCGCATGGCAAGCAGCCGTATTTCGGCCCGCTTTGACGGATTAAAAATCATGCCTGCACGATAATGGAAGAATCCCCAGTTTCCGGAGGTTGTCTTGCCGTCCCTGTTCCGTCTGCTGATCGCCTCGAGCGTTGTCGCCGTGGTCCTTCCCGCTTCCGGCAATGCTGCCGGACCGAGACCGCTGACGGCGCATCGCGCCGTCTACGACATCGCGCTGGTGCCGGAACGGTCCAAGGGCATGTCACGCGCCGGCGGGCGCATCGCGTTCGAGTTCCAGGGCAATGCCTGCGACGGCTATGCGCTCAATTTCAGGCAGGTGACGACACTGGATGACGGCGAAGGGCGGACCAAGCTGATGGATATGCGCTCGACGACCTGGGAGGACGGCGAGGGGCGTTCCTTCCGCTTCACGATGAAGAACCTGGTCAACAACCAGACCTCGCAGCAGGCCGATGGCACGGCCACCCGCAGCAAGGACGGCGGCGTCTCGATCGCGCTCAAGCAGCCAAAGCCCATCCGGATCGATCTTGCAGGGGAGCCGGTGTTTCCCACCGTGCACACCCGGCTGCTGCTTGAGGCGGCGCTCAAGGGCGAGCGGACGCTCAGTGTGCCGATCTACGATGGATCGGACGGCGGGGAGACGGTCTATGACACCACATCGGTCATCGGCAAGGCCATCGAGGGCGAAGCGGCCGGGCGGCTGGAGCCGGCGGTGCGCGCGGCCGGGTTCGAGGCCGAGCGCCGCTGGCCGGTGCGGGTCAGCTATTTCGAGGCGGGCAAGTCGGGGGACCGCACGCCGGTCTATGTCATGTCGTTCGACCTGCTGGAAAACGGCATCTATTCCAACCTCAGGTTCGACTTCGATGACTTCACGCTCGCGGCGCGCATGAGCCAGTTCGAGACGCTGAAGCAGGAGCCGTGCGCACGCTGACGTCGGCTCACTTGCCCGGCGTCCGTCCGGCAAGGCCAATTCCGCGAACAACCGCGGCGCTGCCAAATTTCCGGCGGATGGCATCGATGGCGTCGGCGGCTGCCACCTCCCGGCGCACGGTGGTATCGACAAGGTCACCACGATCGGCCTCGCTGTCGGGCCTGAGGTCGCTCACAGCGACGCCGATCAGCCGATAGCGTGGGCCGCGCAACTCCGGCAGCAGCAGTTGATGCGCGATCTCGTGGATGCGGATCGCCAGACGTGTCGGGGCAAAGCCGGAGCGGGACCGGGTCACGGTGCGGAAATCGGATGTCTTGAGCTTGAGCGTGACCGCCCCGCCGCAAAGCCCGGCCTGTGTGAGCCGATGCGCCACTTTCTCGCACAGCCGCCACAGGATCGGCGCCAGCTCCGCTTCGCTGCCGATGTCGGTGTCAAACGTCGTTTCGTTGGAGATCGATTTGACCGGCTGGCGTGGCGTGACCTTTCGCTGGTCCTCGCCGCGGGCAAGCCGGTGCAGGCGACTGCCCTCCGTCCCGTAGCGCCGCATCAGATCCGCCTCGCTGTGCCGCCGCAAATCCCCGATCAGGCGGATTCCATCGCGGGCGAGACGCTCCTGCATCGCCTTGCCGACGCCCCAGATCAGCCCGACCGGCCGGCCGGCCAGAAACGTTGCGGCCTCTTCTGCGCCGATGATCGAGAATCCGCGCGGCTTTTCGAGATCGGAGGCGATCTTGGCGAGGAATTTGTTGGGGGCCAGCCCGACCGAGACGGTCAGCCGCATGTCCTGCTCGATGGCAGCGGCAAACCGCGCCAGCGTCAGCGCGGGACTGGCGCCGTGCAGCCGTTCGGTGCCGGAAAGGTCGAGAAACGCCTCGTCGATGGACAGCGATTCGACCAGTGGCGTCAGCGTCAGCATGCGCTGTTTGATCTCGCGGCCGATCGCGACGTAGTGATCCATGCGCGGCTTGATCACGACGGCGTCCGGACAGGCCGCCAGCGCCTTGAACATCGGCATGGCCGAGCGCACGCCATAGGTGCGGGCAATGTAGCAGCAGGTGGACACCACGCCGCGCCGCCCGCCGCCGATGATGACGGGCCGGTCAGCCAGTGCGGCATTGTCGCGCTTTTCCACAGCGGCATAAAACGCGTCGCAGTCGATGTGGGCGATGGCCAGCCGGTCCCGCTCAGGATGAACCAGCAGGCGCGGGCTCCGGCAGGCCGGACAGCGGTCAGTCACGGCGGAGGCGTCGTGATCGCTGAGGCAGTCACGGCAAAAGACGCGGAGCAGCGCCCCGCTCATGGCGTCAGAACTCTTGGCCGGCCGGACCGGCCAGACGGGTGCGCGCGCCGGCAATCCGCTCGGGCGCAAGGTCGGCATTGGCTGCAAAGGCCAGCAGAAGCGATTCGTCGCTCAGCAAGTGATCGAGCACGGCGACCAGAAAGCCCGGTTCGCCCGCGGCGGCGCGCAAGGTTTCGGGGCCAAGGCCGCTCATTGCCATGAACCGCCCGAGCCGCTCGGGATCAGCGGCCAGAAACGTCAGGGCCTGAATGGCCAGGTCTTCAGGATCGGGGACGGGCGTGCGGGGGAGAGCCATGACGGTGGATGCGATTCCGCAAACTTTAATTTCTGCCTGCTAGGAAGCATGAGGGGTCAGTGGTTTTTATGCAAGGCTCACGAGCGGGCGCAGGTCCAGACCTGATCGTGCCGAGAGGACGGGGATAATGTCGAAGACGGTGCTTGTCGTTGAAGACAACGAGCTGAACATGAAGCTCTTCAATGACCTGTTGCAGGCGCACGGGATCAAGACGCTGCTGACCAGCTCCGGCGTCGAAGCCATTGAGCTGGCGCGCGCCCATCACCCGGATCTGATCCTGATGGACATCCAGTTGCCGGAGGTTTCCGGAATCGAGGTGACCAAATGGTTGAAGGATGACGAGACCCTGAAGTCCATCCCGGTCATTGCGATCACGGCTTTCGCGATGAAGGGGGATGAGGAACGCATCCGCCAGTCGGGTTGCGAAGGGTATCTGTCCAAGCCGATTTCGGTCGGAAAGTTCATCGAGACGGTTCAGTCGTATCTGAACGCTCAGTAAGGGTTCACCGCCTCCTGCGGGGGGCGTGGCAGAGCCGGTTGCGTAAAGGAGTTCAGCATGACGGCGCGTGTTCTTGTCGTCGACGATCTGTTTCCCAACATCAAGCTGCTGGAAACGCGTCTGACCGCCGAGTACTTTGACGTTCTGACGGCGATGAACGGCATGCAGGCGATCGAGATCTGTGAAAACGGGGCCTGCGATCTGGTCCTGCTCGACGTGATGATGCCGGGGATGGACGGATTCGAGGTGTGCCGGCGTCTGAAATCGTCGCCGACAACCGCGCATCTGCCGATCGTCATGGTCACGGCGCTCGATCAGCCGTCCGATCGCCTCAAGGGGCTAGAGGCCGGTGCCGACGACTTCCTGACCAAACCGGTCAACGATGTCGCGCTGCTCACCCGTGTCCGCTCACTCGCGCGCCTCAAGACCCTGACGGACGAACTGCGCAGCCGCGCGATGACCTCGCCTCAGATGGGCGGCGCTGATCCGCTGGCGACCGCGGCCGCCGAAGACGGGCTGAACGGCCGCGTGCTGATCATCGATGACCGCTCGAATTCGTCCGAACGGATGGCAGCCAGCCTCGGGCAGGTGCACAAGACCGAGATCGAAACCGACCCGCAGGCCGCGCTGATGCGGCTTCAGGAGGAGGACTTCGACATGGCGATCGTCAGCCTCGGGCTGGCGAATTTCGATGCGCTGCGCCTGTGCAGCCAGATGCGGACGCTGGAAAAGACCCGGCACATGCCGATTCTCGTCCTGGCCGATCTCGATGACGAAAAGCGCGTGCTGCGTGCGCTCGATCTCGGCGTCAACGACTACCTGACCCGCCCGGTCGACCGGAATGAACTGGTCGCCCGCGTGCGGACCCAGATCCGCCGCAAGCGCTATGCCGACCGGCTGCGCCAGAATGTGCAGTCCTCGATGGAAATGGCGATCATCGATCCCCTGACCAAGCTGCATAACCGCCGCTATCTGACCAGCCAGCTTGCCAGCCTGATCAACGACAGCGTGATGCGCGCCTCGCCGGTCTCCTTCGTCATCCTCGATGTCGACTTCTTCAAGAAGGTCAACGACACCTATGGGCACGACGCCGGCGACGAGGTGCTGGTGGAGACGGCCGCGCGGTTGCGGCGCTCGATTCGCGGCATCGATCTTCTGGCGCGGTTTGGCGGCGAGGAATTCGTCATCGTGATGCCGGAGACGGACCGGTTCGCCGGTGCCCGCGTGGCCGAGCGGCTGCGTCAGGCCATCGAGGTCGGTCCCTACACCATCCACAAGGGGGCGCGGCAGATTTCAATCACCGCGTCGTTCGGGCTGGCGACAATGGACGGGCGTGTCGATACGGTCGACAGCCTTGCCAAACGCGCCGACGAGGCGCTGTACGAGGCCAAGAAGCAGGGCCGCAACCGTGTCGTGATGGCCGCTGCCTGACCGCTGATTGCCCTGTTAAGTCAAAAACTTAAGGTAAATCGCCAAGATTGGTCCCGGTGGGGGTCGCCAGGGCTTGCGGCCTGCTGTCTGACGGGTCACGGTTCCGGTCAGGCCAGCGGCGCAAGACCGTTCGCCTGACAAGCCCGGACGTGCCAAGCGTACCGGACCGGCCGCATCGGCTCCGGATTGGCGGAACGGGACGGC
>CALCZO010000145.1 GCA_937903315.1 uncultured Alphaproteobacteria bacterium | reverse complement strand
GCGCCCGGCAGCGGCGTGATCAGGATGCCGCCGGTTTCGGTCTGCCACCAGGTGTCGACGATCGGGCAGCGGCTGTCGCCGACGACACGGTGATACCATTCCCACGCTTCGGGATTGATCGGCTCGCCGACCGAACCCAGCAGGCGCAGGCTCTTGCGCGAGGTCTTCTTCACGAGATCCTCGCCGGCGCCCATCAGCGAGCGGATCGCGGTCGGCGCGGTGTAGAAGATGTTGACCTTGTGCTTGTCGATCACCTGCCAGAAGCGGCTGGCGTCCGGATAGGTCGGCACGCCTTCGAACATCAGTGTCGTCGCGCCGTTGGCGAGCGGGCCGTAGACGATATAGCTGTGGCCGGTGACCCAGCCGACGTCGGCGGTGCACCAGTAGACGTCGCCGTCATGATAATCGAAGACGTACTGATGCGTCATCGAGGCATAGACCAGATAGCCACCGGTGGTGTGCAGCACGCCCTTGGGCTGGCCGGTCGAGCCCGAGGTGTAGAGAATGAACAGCGGGTCTTCCGCCTTCATCTCGACCGGCGGGCAATGCGCCGTCACCTTGGCCGCTTCGTCGTGATACCAGACGTCGCGGCCGGCATACATCGGGATCTCGGTGCCGGTGTGCTTGACGACGATCACCTTCTTGATGCCGCCCTTGACCTTGTTATGGGCCGCATCGACGTTCTTCTTCAGGTGCACGCCCTTGCCGCCGCGCAGGCCCTCATCCGAGGTGATGACGATCTCGGAATCGCAATCCTCGATGCGCGAGGCCAGCGAGTCCGGCGAGAACCCGCCGAAGACGATCGAATGGACCGCGCCGATGCGCGCACAGGCCAGCATCGCATAGGCCGCCGCCGGGATCATCGGCAGGTAGATGGTGACACGGTCGCCCTTCTTGACGCCGTTGGCCTTCAGCACGTTGGCGAACCGGCAGACTTCCTGATGCAGCTGGCGGTAGGTGATGTGTTCCGAGGCGTTCGGATCATCGCCTTCCCAGATGATCGCGGTCTGGTTGGCGCGATCCTTCAGGTGGCGGTCGATGCAGTTGTAGGCAACGTTGGTGATCCCGTCCTCGAACCACTTGATCGCCACCTTGCCCGGCTTGTAGCTGGTGTTCTTGACCTTGGTGTAGGGCTTGAACCAGTCGATGCGCTTGCCATGCTCGGCCCAGAACGCCTGCGGATCGTTGACCGAGGCCGCGTACATGGTCTGGTACCGCGCGTCGTCGACATAGGCCCGCTTGGCCCAGTCGCTGGATACCGGATAGGTTTTCTCTGACATCGACGTCTCCCCGCGATTGCGCGCTTCCTCGAACCCCTGGGCCGCTTGCCGCGCCCGTTACCGGACGCGGGACTTGCCCTTGACTTTCGATTAGCCCAAATCCGGGGACGGCAAAAGCGCTCCGGCCTCACACTTTGGTTGCGACAGCGCGATACCCTAGCCAAAAAAGCCGATGACGATCCCCATCAGCACCAGCACCATCAGCCAGTAGCCGCCGTCGATCAGCGTCAGCGACCACGGCTTGAGCTGGAAGCGATGATTGACGCTCAAGGTGGTGGCGACAAAACCGATCCAGATGAACAGCGCGCCGGCAATGCCGTTGCCGATCGATACCCCGTCGAGCACACGCAGGATCTTGGCGAGGCAGAAGGCCATCACGAACTTGGCCAGAGCGGCGACAAGGTAGGGCACGATGCCATGGTCGCGGCGCGCGACGGCCTGCTCGCTGAGGCCAGCGGCCGCCATCCATGGCCGGGCCAGCGCCCCATACCACACAGCGCCCGAGGCCATCGCCACCAGCGTCGCCACCAGAACGCCGAGATAATTCACACCACCGTAGCTCATCCGGCCCTCCCGTCGAAACCCGGCCTGACGATACACCGAACGGGGCGGAATCAACAGCGTCCGGGTGCGGTCAGGCCTCTGCCATCGACAGGATCAGCGCCCATTCCGCCTCGGTCACCGGCTGGACCGACAGCCGCGCCGAGGTCAGCAGCGCCATGCCGGCAAGCGCCGGGGTCTGCTTGATTTCAGCCAGCGAAACCGGCCGGGCAAGGGGGCGGACAGCCTTGATGTCGACCATGCCGAACTTGCCGGTCTCGTCGGTGTGATCGGGGTAGAACTCCCGGATCACCTCAGCGATACCAACGATCTCCTTGCCCTCGTTGGAATGATAGAAAAAGCCCGTGTCGCCAAGACGCATCTTCATCATGTTCTGCTTGGCAAGGTGATTGCGGACACCGTTCCAGAACGTGCCTGTTGCCCCGGCCGCCACCTGCTGGTCCCATGACCATTTGAACGGCTCGGATTTGAACAGCCAATGCGCCATTGCGTACCCTCTTGTCAGAACTCGGATTTCTGCGGCCGCTCGATCAGGCCGGCAATCGCCTGGCGGACCGTGACGCGCCCGCTGACGATACCGGCGACCGCTTCGCAAATCGGCATCTCGACGCCGTGCCGGCGTGCCATCGCCACCAGCGCCGGGGCGGTGAAGACCCCTTCGGCGAGCTTGCCGGCCGGTGCCGGCTCTCCCCGTCCCGCCGCCACCCCATAGGCGAAGTTGCGCGATTGCGACGAGGCGGCGGTCAGGATCAGGTCGCCGAGGCCGGACAGGCCCATCAGGGTTTCCGGTCTGGCCCCCAGGGCATTGGCGAACCGTCGCAATTCGGCAAAGCCGCGGGCGATCAACGCGGCGCGCGCACTCTCTCCCAGACCGGAGCCGACGACAATCCCCGCGGCAATCGCCAGTACGTTCTTGGCCGCGCCGCCAATCTCGACCCCGGTCACATCATCGGTGTGGTAGATGCGGAAGGACGGCACCGACAGCATCCCGGCGAGCCGTGCAGCCAGCGCCAGATCGGAGGCCGCGAGCGTCACCGCCGTCGGCAGGCCGCGCACGATATCGGCGGCAAAACTCGGGCCGGACAGGATCGCGGCGCGCGCGGCGGGCAGGCTCTGGCCAAGGATCGCGGTGACGAACGCCCCGCTTGCCTGCTCGATACCCTTGGCCGCCGCAATGACCGGAAGACCGGGCGCAATCCTGCCCGCGAGCGCTTCCCCGGCCGCGCGGAGACCTTGTGTCGGCACCGCGATCACCACAGCGTCAACCTGCGACAATGAGCGGGGATCGCACGTGAACTCAATCGCTTCAGGCAGATCGAGACCGGGCAGATAGGCCTCGTTGCGCCGTGCTGCCGCCATCGCCGCCATCGCGACCGGGTCGCGACCGATCAGGCTGACGCGGGCCCCGGCACGGGCTGCGACCACCGCCAGCGCTGTGCCGAATGCGCCGGCCCCAAGCACCGCAAGCGCCGTCATGCCTTGGTGCCCAGCTTGCCAGCGCCGAGGGCCGGGGCCGCCGACGGATCAAGCGGCCAGCGGGCGCGGGCGGCGACGTCGATCGGATCGGTCAGCCCCAGTTCCAGCCGTTCCAGCCCGGCCCAGGCAACCATGGCGCCGTTGTCGGTACACAGGCCCGGCGGCGGGGCGATCAGCCGCACGCCGGTATCGAGCGCCAGCCGGTTGAGCGCGCGGCGCACCGCCTGATTGGCCGCAACGCCGCCGGCGATGACCAGCGCATTGGGCTGGCCGTGAAGCGCGCGGAACACCCGGAGGCCGGCGCGCACCCGGTCGTCGAGCATATCGACGACCGCCGCCTGAAACGAGGCGCAGAGATCGGCCTGATCGGTGCGCGAGAGCGGCGCAATCGCCTCGGCCTGCTGGCGGACCGCGGTCTTGAGGCCGGAGAGCGAAAAGTCAGGCTCGGCCCGGCCCATCAGCGGACGGGGAAACTCGAACCGTTCGGCATCGCCGCGTGCCGCCATCGCCTCGACCTGCGGCCCGCCGGGATAGCCAAGCCCCAGCATCTTGGCGACCTTGTCGAAGGCCTCGCCGAGCGCATCGTCAATGGTTGTGCCAAGCCGTCGGTACTGCCCGACGCCTTCGACCGCGATGAGCTGGGTATGGCCGCCGGAGACCAGCAGCAGCAGGTAGGGGAAGGCGATGCCGTCGGTCAGGCGCGGGGTCAGGGCATGGGCTTCGAGGTGATTGACCGCGATCAGCGGCTTGCCGGTGACAAGCGCCAGCGCCTTGGCCGCCGTCAGGCCGACCAGCACGCCGCCGATCAGGCCCGGCCCGGCGGACACCGCGATGGCGTCGATCTTCGCCAGCGGGAGCCTCGCCGTCGCCAGTGCGCGGCGGATCAGCGTGTCGAGCACATCGACATGGGCGCGGGCGGCGATCTCCGGCACCACGCCGCCGAATGCGACATGTTCCTCGATCTGCGAGCGGATTTCGTTGGCGAGAATCGCGCCCGACCCGTCCGGATTGCGGGCAACCACTGCCGCCGCCGTCTCGTCGCAGGTCGTTTCAAGTCCCAGTACGCGCATGTGATCCGCCTTCGGGGTTCCGCCAATTGCCGCCGGTCAATTGCAGGCCTCGCCCCAAGCGTATAGTGAGGGCGGATCAAACCGCCAAGCACTCTGATATCCACACCGTTCCTTCAAGACCAAGGCTCTTCGATGTCCCTGACGCTGACAATCGGCACCCGCGGCAGCCCGCTCGCCCTTGCCCAGGCCAATATGGTTGCTGCCCTGCTGGCCGGGGCGTCTGGCCAGACCGTCGCGGAGTTCCCCCTGTCGATCATCAAGACCACGGGCGATACGACCCAGGACCGCGCGCTGGCCGATATCGGCGGCAAAGGGCTGTTCACCAAGGAAATCGATGCAGCGCAACTGTCGGGCGCCGTCGATGTCGCGGTGCATTCCTCGAAAGACCTGCCGACCGAACTGCCTGAAGGGCTGTCCGTCGCCGGGTATCTTCCGCGCGAGGATGTGCGCGATGCGTTCATCGGCCATAACGGCGTGCGGCTGGCCGAGCTGGCGCATGGCGCGACGGTAGGCACCGTCTCGCTCCGCCGGCAGGCGCTGCTGCGCCGGCTGCGGCCCGATCTCAAGACCGTGCTGTTTCGCGGCAATGTCGAGACGCGCCTGGCGAAAGTGGCGCGCGGCGAGGTCGACGGCACGCTGCTGGCGTTGGCCGGGCTGAAGCGGCTCGGCCTTGCCGGCCATGTCACCGAGGCCCTCGATGCCGGTGCCTTCCCGCCCGCCGTCGGTCAGGCGGCGATCGCGATCGTCACCCGCGACGGCGATGCCGTGACCAATGGCCTCGTCGCGCAGATCATCGACCGGGACACCGGCATCGCGGTCACCGCCGAACGCGCCCTGCTCAGGGCGCTCGACGGGTCGTGCCGGATGCCGATTGCCGGCCATGCCGTCGTCAGCGGATCCATGGTGCGGCTGCGCGCGATGGTGCTGACGCCGGACGGGCAGACCGCCTTCGAGGAGACCGGCGAGGCTGCCGCCTCGGACGCGGACACGCTCGGAGCCGGTCTCGGCGCCTCGCTCAGGGCGCGGCTGCCGGCAGGCTTCTTCGACGCGCTCAAGGGCTGATGCGGCTGCTGGTCACCCGGCCCGAACCGGCGGCCTCCGCCACGGCCGACCGTCTGCGCGCACTCGGCCATGCGCCGATCCTGTCGCCGGTCACCCGGATCGAGCCGACCGGCGCGATCATTCCTGATGCCCGTTATGCGGCGATCATCGCCACCAGCGCGGCGGCCCTGTCTGGCAACGCGGCCCTGCCCGTCCGCCTTTTCGAGGTGCCGATGGTCGCTGTCGGCGACGCCACGGCACGGGCGGCGCGCGCTGCCGGATTCCGCCATGTCGTGACAGGGGACGGCGCGGCTGATGGCCTGCCGGCGCTGATCTCCGGCCTGTTCGATCCTGCCGCCGGCCCGCTGCTCTATCTGGCCGGTACGCCGCGCAAGCCGGGGCTGGAACGGACGCTGACCGGGCTCGGATACCGGCTGACGATGATCGAGCGTTACCGCGCCGTGCCAGCGGACATGCTGACCCCGGCCGCAGTGGCCGCGTTGCAGGTCGGCGGGATCGATGCCGTGCTGCACTATTCGCGCCAATCTGCCGAACGGTTCGTCCAGTTGGTGGCGACAGCAGGGCTGGCAGAGGCCGCGCAGGCCTTGCCCCACCACTGTCTGTCGGGCGATGTCGCCGGGGGGCTGGCCGCGCTGGCACCGGCGAGGCTGGTTGTCGCCCCGGCCCCGACGGAGGCTGCGCTGATTGGCCAATTGGACAAATGACATCACGGGGCGTTACGGTGCATTTGCAATTTCGCCGTAGTCAGATGGCGCATGCGGCCTTGATGCGAAGGTGAAGAGGGACTCGATGACGGATTTGACACGGCAGACGCGCCCTGAACCGGACCGGGACACCCGTGAGGCGGCGGCTGACATCGATGTTGCGGCCACGGCCGTCGTTGCGGCCACGGCCGTCGGCGAGGGTGTTCAGCCGGCCGGGAGCGATGGTTCGCCCGGCATCAGCACGACGGTGGGTGTAAATCCGCCTGCCGCGGCGACGCCGCCCGTCGCGCCGGCAAAGGCACCTTCATCCACCGGACCGGTTGTCGGCGGTGCGGTGGCCGGTGCGATCTTCGGCGTGCTGTCGAGCGTCGGGTATTCGCATCTGCAAGCGCCGCCGGTGACGGTTGCCGATCCGCGCCTTGCCGCGATCGAAAGCCGCATCGGGGCGCTGCCGAAGCCGGCGGACACGGCTGCGGCGGTTGAAAAGATGCTTGCCGTGCGGCTCGCCGCGTTCGACCAGAAGCTGGCTGATGCGCAGGGCAAAGCCGCCGATGCAGCCGGGCGGAGCGAGGCGGTCAGCCAGAAGGCCGCGGCGTTCGAAACCCTGGCCGCCGGCCTCATCACACCGGTCGACGAACGGTTGAAGCAGGCCGAGAGCCGGATTGAAACGCTGACCGGAGCCACATCGAAGGCGCCCGGTGTCGGCGGCGAGGCCGTCGCCGCGCTCGCCAGCAGCATCAAGGCGCTCGAGGGAACCACCGGCCAGCAGAGTGCCGCAACCAGCGCGCTCGATACACGCATCAAGGCCGTGGAACAGACGCTGTCCAACCCCAAGCCGATACCCTCGCCGGTGCCGGCGCTGCATCTGGCGGCTG
>CALCZO010000144.1 GCA_937903315.1 uncultured Alphaproteobacteria bacterium | reverse complement strand
GTTGTGACTTGGCGTTCACAGAATGATCCAGACCTAGCGCGCGCGGCGTGCCAGATCCAGCGGCATGCAGTTCTGCCGACCGGCTTCCACACAGGCTGCGATCTTCTGGAGCCGCGCAAACTCGGTGACGATCCAGATCCCGCCCAGCAGCAGTGCGATCGTCAGCAACCCCGCGGCCATGTTGGCATAGAAGCGTCGCCGCAGGCCGATACGGTCATACCAGTGGTTCTCGTTGGCGACCCCGAGTGCGCTGACTGTCGAATCGTGCCGGAGCGGCGTCACGCCGGGACAGGAAATCAGCGTCGTGACACGCTGGTCCGATGCGCCGGCTGCGCGCGTGTGATCGGCAGGATGGATATGACCGGCCATGGTGACCCCGGAGACGCAACGCCCCGATACTACGCCTTGCGCGCCGACAATTCCAGCCCTGATCCGCCGCCCGGTCCGGCGTGAATGACCATGCCATCGTAGGCCGCCTCGATGCCTGCCGGCAACGTTCGGACCAGTGTTCCATAATCAAGATCGGTGTGCAGATTGGTCAGGATCGCGCGCTTTGGCCTCATCCGCTCGATCCACATCAGCGCTTCTGACAGGCAGAAATGCGTCGGATGCGGGCTTGGCCGCAGGGCGTCGATAATCCAGACGTCGAGTCCCTGCAGCCGCAGAACGGAATCAAGCGGAATCGCCGACACATCAGGGGTATAGGCAATGTTGTTGAATTTCAGCCCGAGCACCGTGACATCGCCGTGCGTGAGCGGAAACGTCTCGAAGTGAAGAGGTCCTGCGCGGCCCGGAATCTCCAGCGCGCTGCCGAAGGCGACCGGTTTCAGGGTCAGGATCGGCGGGTAACCGCTCCCCGGTGGCTGGACGAAACAATAGGCGAACCGGCTGAGCAGCGACTGCTGCGTGACCGGATCGGCGTAGATGTCGATGCGCCGCCGCATGACCATGGTCAACGGGCGCAGATCGTCGAGACCGTGGGTGTGGTCGGCATGGTCGTGGGTCATCACCACGGCATCAAGCCAGCGGACATCGGCGTCGATCAGCTGTTCGCGGACATCGGGCGAGGTGTCGACCAGAACGGCCGTCCTTTCGGGGCCCTCGCCGCGTTCGATCAGGATCGAACAGCGCCGGCGGCGGTTGCGCGGTTCAGCCGGATCGCAGGCGCCCCACCCCTGCCCCACGCGTGGAACGCCGCCGGACGAGCCGCAGCCGAGGATGGTGACCGTGAGGCTCATCGATCCAGGCCCGGCATCTTGCCGAACAGGCGCATGGCATTGGCCGTGGTTGCGTCAGCCAGCGCGTCGAACCCGACGCCCTTGACCTCGGCCAGAACCTCCGCCGTGTGCCGGACGAACGCCGGTTCGTTGCGCCTGCCGCGATGGGGGACCGGTGCGAGATAGGGCGCATCCGTCTCGACGAGCAGCCGCTCCATCGGCACGAACCGGGCGATTGAGCGGATATCCTCGCCATTCCGGAAGGTCAGGATGCCCGAAAACGACAGATAGAAGCCGAGATCGAGGCCGCAGCGGGCGAGCGCCTCGCCGGAGGAGAAGCAATGCAGGATCGCGCCAAACGCGCCGTTGGCATGTTCCTCGCGCAGCAGGGCGATCATGTCGTCGTCAGCGGCGCGGGCATGGATGACCAGCGGCAGGCCGGTCTGCCGTGCGGCCGCGATATGGGTCCGCAGCGACGCCGCCTGCGCGGGGCGCGGGCTCTTGTCGTAGTGATAGTCAAGCCCGGCCTCGCCGATTCCGACGCACTTGGAATGGGCCGACAGGCCGACCAGTTCATCCACCGTCACATCGGTTTCCTCGCCCGCATTGTGCGGATGGGTGCCGACCGTGCAGAACACCGCGTCATGCGCTTCGGCCAGCGCGGCATAGGTGGCAAAGCGGCGCACGCGGGTCGAGATCGTCACCATGCGGGCAACGCCGTTGGCTTTCGCCCGGGCCACCAGCGCGGCCACGCCGTCCTCGGCAAAGTCGGGAAAGTCCAGATGGCAGTGGGTGTCGATCAGCATATCTGTGATGGTGGGTTCGGGTGCGCCGTCAGGCGACCTCAGGCTCGACAAAGCGGGGGAAAATGCCGCTCGGGGCCGGCAGTTCCGTACCGGAAATCAGCCGGTGCGCGCTGCCCAGATGCGCGAAATCGCGCGCCTCCGCAGCCGTCGCCAGCAAGTCCAGCAACCTGGCCGATGCATTGGGCATGAACGGCTGGGTCAGGATCGCGAACTGCCGCAGCGCCTCGGCGGTGACGTACAGAACCGTGTTCATCCGCTCGGGATCGGTCTTTTTCAGCCGCCACGGCTCCTCGGCGGCAAAATAGCGGTTCGTGTCGCCGATCAGTCCCCAGATCGTGTTGAGGATGGTGTGCAGGGCAAGATCGTCCATCGCCCGGCGGGCCAGATCGATCGCGCCATCAACCGCCGTCAGCAAGGCCGTGTCGGCCTCGCTCAGCGGACCGCAGGGCGGCACCCTGCCCTCGCAGTTCTTGTTGATCATCGACAGCGAGCGCTGGGCGAGATTGCCGAAATCGTTGGCGAGATCGGCGTTGATGCGGTTGACGATGCCTTCGTGGCTGTAGCTGCC
>CALCZO010000143.1 GCA_937903315.1 uncultured Alphaproteobacteria bacterium | reverse complement strand
TGCGCAGAAGCCCGCTGCCGGCGATCAGTTCCGCCGCGACAAGCCCGTTGCGGGTCGCCGGTGTCTGCGGCTTGCCGAGCGCCGTGCGGATGGCCACAACAGCGTGGCGGAGGCCGGCCTCGTCGCGCAGGACACCGACATCGCGCTGCATGATCGCGCGCAGCGGCTCGACCGCGCTGACATCGATCGCCTGCCTGCCATAGTCCGCCGCCGGTTCCACATGCACCATCACGACCGAATCCGACAGGGGCGCCAGTCGCGCTGCCGCACGCGCGGCGAACACGACCGCTTCAAGCAGTGAATTGGAGGCGAGCCGGTTGGCCCCATGCACGCCGGTCGAGGACACCTCGCCGATGGCATAGAGGCCCGGAACCGAACTCTGCCCATAGGCATCCGTCATCACGCCGCCCATGTGGTAATGCTGGGCTGGCGCAACCGGCAGCACATCATGCACAGGATCGAGCCCTGCGGCGCGGCAGGCGGCGTAAACCGTCGGGAATTTCTCGGCGAGAGCCGCGCCGACCGCCGCGCGCGTGTCGAGGAACGCGCCGCGCCCGGCCTTGATCTCGCCGAACACACCGCGCGCCACCACATCGCGCGGGGCAAGTTCCGCATCCGGGTGGTGGGCGGTCATGAACCGCTCGCCGGCGCGGTTGACAAGGATCGCGCCTTCCCCGCGCAATGCCTCGGTCAAGAGTGGCGTCGGGTCGCGGCCGACATCAAGCCCGGTAGGGTGAAACTGCACGAATTCCGGATCGCGGATGCTGGCACCAGCCAGCGCCGCCATGCCCAGCCCCTGGCCGCAGGCTTCCTTCGGGTTGGTGGTGACGGCGTAGAGATGGCCGACGCCGCCGGTCGCCAGCACGACATGATCGGCGCCCGCCCGCATCGGCACGCCATCGTGCAGCAGCCGCGCACCGATCACCCGGCCGTTGGCAGTGATCAGAGACAGCGCTTCAGCACCTTCCAGAACCCGTATCGACGGGGTGCGCCGGACGGCGGCGACCAGCGCCTCCATGATCCGCGCGCCGGCCTGATCGCCCTTGACGCGGACAACGCGCGAATGGCTGTGCGCTGCCTCGCGCGAGGTCATCAGATGGCCTTCGAGATCACGGTCGAACGGCACGCCATAGGCCAGCAGGTCATGGATGCGCGCGCTGGCCTCCATCGCCATGCCGCGGGCGATGTGCTCGTCGACAAGGCCGGCCCCGGCACGCACCGTATCCTCGACATGGGCCCGCACGCTGTCGCCAGGCTGGATCGCGGCGGCAACGCCCCCCTGCGCCCAGGAGGACGAGGCGCCCTCGCCCAACGGACGCGGTGACAGCACGGTACAGGGCGACGGCGCGAGTTTCAGCGCCAGAAACAGCCCGGCCAGCCCCCCGCCGACGATGAGGGTCGATGCCATCCGGTTGTTCTCCCTGGCTGAATGCACGCGGCCTGCCGGAGCAGGGCAAGGAGCGATCATGGCGGCAGCGCCGGGCTGCCGCCACGACCGGGCGATCAGTTGTTGAGATTGACCATCCGCTCGACGGAACGGCGCGCGCGCGCGGCCAGTTCGGGCTCGATGGTGACCTCGTGCTGCATGTAGATCAGGCTGTCGAGAATCTTCGGCAGGGTGATCCGCTTCATATGCGGGCACAGGTTGCACGGCCTGACGAACTCGACATCGCGCGCGCTCGCGGCCACATTGTCGGCCATCGAGCATTCGGTGACCAGCAGCACCCGTCCGCCGCGCTGGGCCTTGGCATAATCGATCATGCCGGCGGTCGAGCCGGTGAAATCGGCCTCGGCAATCACATCGGGCGGGCATTCGGGATGGGCGATGATCTTCAGCGTCGGATCGCCCTCGCGGTAGCGGCGGAGTTCGTCGCCGGTAAACCGCTCGTGCACCTCGCAGGCCCCATGCCAGGCGGTGATCCTGACCTTGGTCTTGGAGGCGACATACTTGGCAAGGTACTGATCGGGAACGAACAGCACATGGTCGACGCCGAGGCTCTCGACGACATGGACGGCGTTCGATGAGGTGCAGCAGATGTCGACCTCCGCCTTCACGTCGGCCGAGGTGTTGACATAGGCAACGACCGGAACGCCCGGGTAGCGCTGGCGCAGCAGCCGCACATCCGCCCCGGTGATCGACGAGGCGAGCGAGCACCCGGCCTTCAGGTCGGGGATCAGGACCGTCTTGTCGGGGTTCAGCAGCTTCGATGTCTCGGCCATGAAATGCACGCCGCCCTGGATGATCACGCTGGCGGAGGTCTTGGTCGCCAGCCGGGCAAGCTGCAGCGAATCGCCGACGACATCGGCGACGCAGTTGTAGATTTCCGGCGTCTGGTAGTTGTGCGCCAGCAGGACCGCGTCGCGCTCCTTCTTCAGGCGGTTGATCGCCGCGACGTAAGGCGCATGGAACGGCCACTCGACCGGCGGGATGATGTGCGACACGCGCTCGTAAAGATGGGCGGTCTCACGCTCGACCTCGGGCGTGTAGCTCAGATCCGGCATCGGCAGCGGTTCGAACCGCCGCGACTGCGCGCCGGGGCCGGTTTTGCCCACAGCCTTGGCCGAAACGCCGGTTGCCACAGAGCCACTCATGTCCGTCTCCATATCCTCATATTGAGCATATATAGGTCGAAACAAAATGCGGACGAGCCGCTCTCTTATGCTCAAGTTGAGAATTATTATACGGTGCTTTGCCGGCTTTGGCTAGCGAAAAATGCATGGAAAAATCTTAGCGGTCGAATGGAAATTTCGCTAAAGCGAAGACAGTCCGCACGCCGGCCAGCGGGCGTCCGAGTGAGTCGAGAGGGACTGTGACGATGGCGAGACATCCGACCGCGTTGCGCGGCCTGTCCCCGACGATAGTGATCGCGGCGGGCTGCATCCTGTCAATGGCGACCTTCGGGCCGCGTGGGGCCATGGGCTTTTTCCAGCTTCCGGTCATCTCGGAATTTGGCTGGGGCCGCGATACTTTCGGCTTTGCCATTGCGGTGCAGAACCTGCTCTGGGGCGCAGGCCAGCCGTTTGCAGGCCGCATTGCCGACAGGTTCGGCACGGTTCTCGTTCTTGTAGCAGGTCTGGTGCTCTATGCGGCCGGGCTGGCGCTGATGACGGTGTCGACCACTCCCGTGCTGTTCAATATCTCGGCCGGCGTGATGTTCGGTCTCGCGCTTTCGGGCTGTTCGTTCAATCTCGTTCTGGCCGCTTTCACCAAGATCCTTCCGGCCGAACGGCGCGGCGTTGCCTATGGGCTGGGCACAGCGGCCGGTTCCTTTGGCCAGTTCCTGTTCTCGCCGCTGTCTGTCGGGCTGATCGAGACGATGGGCTGGCGCGGCGCATTGCTGGTCTTTGCGGCGATCATGGTTGTGTCCATCCCGCTTGCCTTCGCGCTCAGGACCAAAGTGGCGGCGGATCAGAAGGTTGCCGCCGGTCCGCCCCCGCCGTCGCTCCGGCAGACGCTCGCGCATGCGTTCTCGCACCGGGACTATATCCTGCTGGTGCTCGGTTTCTTCACCTGCGGCTTCCATCTGGCATTCATCACGGTGCATTTGCCGGCCTATATGAAGGATGCCGGGCTTGATCTGGCGATCGGCGGCTGGGTCGTCGCATCGATTGGCCTGTTCAACATCGTCGGCTCGCTCGGCGCCGGCTGGCTGTGCTCACGGATGTCCCAGCCCTATCTGCTGGCGATCATCTACGCCTTGCGCTCGGTGGCGATCTTCATTTTCATCGCCTTGCCGGTCACGCCATGGTCCGCCGTGTTCTTCGGTGCCTTCATGGGGCTGTTGTGGCTGTCCACCGTCCCGCCGACCTCATCGCTGGTTGCCGTCATGTTCGGCATTAAGGACATGGCCATGCTGTTCGGCTTTGTGTTCTTTTCCCATCAGGTCGGCAGCTTTCTCGGTGTCTGGCTGGGCGGCCTGCTCTATGAGGCGCAAGGCAACTATGATCTGATCTGGTATGCCTCGATCGCGCTCGGGATTGCCTCGGCGGTGATCAATCTGCCGATCAGGCAAGCCGCAGCGCCGGCGCGCGTGGCGGCGGTGTGAGGCGAGGCGCGGGCAGGCAAGGGGATTGGCGATGACGGCAGGGTTTCGTGCGCTTGTGGTGATGAAGGACGAGGCGGGTTATCGCTGCGAGGAACGGCGGCTGACCGATGGCGACCTGATGGCCGGCGACGTCACGGTGCGCGTCAGCCATTCCACCATCAACTACAAGGACGGGCTGGCCATCACCGGCAAGTCGCCGGTGGTGCGGACATTTCCGCTGATTCCCGGCATCGATTTCTGCGGCCGAGTCGAAACCTCGGACGATCCGCGCTATGCGCCGGGCGATGCGGTGATCCTGACCGGTTGGGGCGTCGGCGAGACCCATTCAGGCGGCTACGCCGAACGGGCACGGGTCAAGGGCGATTGGCTCGTGCCGCTGCCCAAGGGGCTGACAGCCGCACGCGCCATGGCGATCGGCACGGCAGGCTTCACCGCCGTTCAGGCGATCATGGCGCTTGAGCGGCACGGCATGACGCCAGGCGATGGCCCGGTGCTCGTGACCGGTGCCGCCGGGGGTGTCGGTTCGGTGGCTGTTGCGGTTCTGGCCCGCCTCGGCTGGCAGGTCATCGCCTCGACCGGGCGCCTGGCGGAGGCCGACTACCTCAAGGGGCTCGGTGCCGCCGAAGTGATTGACCGGGCGGAACTGACCGGCCCGTTGCGTCCGCTGGCGCGTGAACGGTGGGCCGCCGGCATCGACTCGGTGGGGTCCACCACGCTGGCCAATGCGCTGTCGATGACGCGGGCGAACGGCGCCATCGCCGCATGCGGCCTTGCGCAGGGCATGGACCTGCCGACAACCGTCGCGCCGTTCATCCTGCGCGGCGTCGCCCTGCTGGGTGTCAACTCCGTGCCCGCGCCGCGTGCGTTGCGGTTGCAGGTGTGGGACCGCGTCGTGCGCGACATGGACATGACGGTGCTCGATGCGATGACGCGCACCATCGGCTTTGACGCGATCATGCCGACCGCCCGTGCCATTCTTGATGGGACGGTGCGCGGCCGTACGGTGGTGGCGATCGACGGCTAGCGGATTATCGCGTGCCTTCGATCAGCTTGCGGTTCTTGCTGAGTTCGCCGGCGATGAAGTCGAGAAACGCGCGGGTCCGCACGGAGCGGCGCAGGTCTGCATGGGTCAGCACCCACAGCGCGGATGCATTTTCCCTCTCGGGATCGGCCAGCCGCTTGAGGCTCTTGATCTGGTCCCCGGCAAAGCAGGGCAGGAAGCCGAGGCCGGCACCGGATGCGACAAGCTGCGACAGGGCCGACACCGTATTGACGGTCATGACATGGCGCTCGTCGCCCAGACGCGCCGCGATCCATCGCCCGGCATGGGACAGCGAGATCGGCTCGCTGTACCCGATCCACGGTCCGTCGAGCGCGAACACATCATCGGTGGCTGGCAGCATGGCACCAGCGGCGGCGTAAGGCGCCCAGGCCATGGTGGCGATCCGCCGTCCGACCAGGGTCTCCTGTGGTTCGCTTGAGGCGCGGATGGCGACATCGGCATCGCGCCGCGACAGATTGAGCGGTCGCGAATCGATGATCACGTCCAGCGTGATCCCCGGATAGGCCTCGCGGAACCGGGCGAAAATCGGCGCGAGCAAAAATGAAAAGATGGATTCAGTGGTCGTCACCCGGACTTCCCCGGTTGGCCGGGCATCCATGCCGGCCACACGTCGTTCGAAATCGTTGACGGCCTCTGCCATCTGACCGGCAATGACGAGCATGTCCTCGCCGGCCGCTGTCAGGGCATAGCCGTTGCGCGATCGTTCGAAGATGCGCGTGCCCAGCTGCTCCTCAAGCGCATTCAGCTTGCGGAACACGGTTGAATGATTGAGCTTGAGCGCGTCAGCCGCCGGGCCGAGCGCTCGATGCTCCGCGATTGTCTTGACGAGCCTGAAGTCGTCCCATTCCATGGCTTGCATGTTTGCCGTTGTAACACAACCTGTGAGTGTCAGCACGCAATGCCCGGTTCTGACGTAAACAGTCTATGTCTTTATTATCAGACCCGTAGTCTGGTAAGCTGCGCGCTTCAAGCGGTCATTGATGGCTTCACCCAGCCCTTCAGACGGTATTTTTGCAATTGCAATCGCGCAAGCGCCGATTTTATCGAGTTTTCGCAGTGAATCGTACAGTCTTGAAGCCGCTTCGACGAGGTTACCGGATTCTGACAGCTGCTGCATCGCGATGGCCTGATCATGCCCGGCCGGCAGTGGCATTCCGAAGCAAAGTGCGGCTTCCCCGGGCCGAATCATGGCTGCATTGAGCCGCACGGGCGTGTTCGGCGCATAGTGGGCGGAGAGCCTGCCGGGGGCCAGCGGGGTATTGTCATCACTCGGCCGATCAGGATCGCAGACCGCCTCGCCGATCACCTCGGCCAGCATGGTGCGGGTGATGACGCCGGCCCGCAGCAGCCACGCCTTGCCGTCAACACAACCGACAATTGTTGATTCCAGCCCGGCCTCGGCCGCTCCGCCGTCGAGCACGGCGTCAATGCGGCCGTCAAGGTCGGCAAGGACATGGGCAGCTGTCGTCGGCGAGACATGGCCGGACCGGTTGGCGCTCGGCGCCGCGACCGGCTTGCCGAAGGCCCTGAGCAGGCGTTGGGCCAGCGGATGGGATGGGACCCGGAGACCGATGCTGTCCAGCCCGGCGCGGGCGAGATCGACGGTCTGTCCGCCGTCGGCGCGGGGCACGACCAGCGTCAGCGGCCCGGGCCAGAAGGCATGTGCCAGCCTGAGCGCCCGGTCATCGAACACGCCTTCGCGCAGCGCCGCTGCCAGGTCGGCGACATGCGAGATCAGCGGATTGAACTGAGGACGCCCCTTCGCCGCATAGATGCCGGCGACTGCCGACGCATCGGTCGCATCGGCAGCCAGACCGTAAACCGTCTCGGTCGGCATCCCGATCAGCCGCCCTTCGCCCAGCAGGCGCACGGCTTCGGCAAGTCCGTCATCGGTCGGGGGCAGCAGGCGCGTCATGCCGAGGCTGTAACCGAGCCGTCCCGACGGTGCAACTCCCCGAACGGGTGCGCCCTGTGCGGCGAAAGTCGCGCGCATTGCCAGTTGGCAGCGGCGGTTCCAGTTTCTAAGAAGAGAGGAGAGGAGACAGCCTATGAGCTATCGCGCGCCGGTTGAGGATATCCTGTTTGCCATGACCCATGCCGGCCGGATGGCCGAAGGGATCGAGACCGGCGTTTATGCCGATCTGGCCGACGGAGTGGCCGAAGCGATTGTCGAGGAAGCGGGAAAGTTCGCCGCTGAACGGCTTGCCCCGCTCAACTGGACCGGTGATCGCCACGGCACCCCGTTCCGCGACGGCACCGTGACGATGCCGCCGGGCTGGCTCGAAGCCTATCGCGACTGGGCCGCCGCCGGGTGGGGCAGCATCGTCGCCGATCCTGACTTCGGCGGGCAGGGCTTGCCGGTGCTGCTCAATTCGGCCTGCACCGAATTGTGGAACGCCGCCAACATGGGGTTCAGCCTCAATCCGCTGCTGACCATCGGAGCGGTCGAGGCGCTGTCGGCCCATGGGGCGGATGGGCTGAAGGCGATCTACCTCCCGAAGATGATTTCCGGCGAGTGGACCGGCACGATGAACCTGACCGAGCCGCAGGCCGGCTCCGATCTCTCGGTGTTGCGCGCGAAGGCCGAGCGGGCGGGGGACGGCAGCTATCGCATCACCGGCAGCAAGATCTTCATCACCTACGGCGAGCACGACCTGACGGAGAACATCATCCATCTGGTGCTGGCCCGTCTGCCCGATGCGCCGCCCGGCACGCGCGGCATCTCGCTGTTTCTCGTCCCGAAGTTTCTCGTCAATGCCGATGGCAGCATCGGTGCGCGCAACGATGTCCGCTGCCATTCGATCGAGCACAAGCTCGGCATCCATTCCTCGCCCACCTGCACGATGGTCTATGGCGATAACGGCGGGGCGGTCGGCTACCTCATCGGCGAGGAGAACCGCGGCCTCAACTGCATGTTCACGATGATGAACAACGCCCGCCTCGGTGTCGGGCTGCAAGGCGTGGCGATTGCCGAGCGCGCCTATCAGCAGGCGCTGAATTTTGCCCGCGAGCGCCGGCAGGGCCGCGCTGCCGGGGCGCCCGCCGGCACGTCGAGCCCGATCATCGAGCACCCGGACGTGCGCCGCATGCTCTATGACATGCGCACCAAGACGGCGGCGGCCCGCGCCATCTGCTATGCGACAGCCGGCGCGCTTGACCGGGCCGAGCGGCTTGAGGACAAGGCCGCTGCCCGTGCGGCCCATGACGAGGCCAGCCTGCTGACCCCGGTCGCCAAGGCATTCTCGACCGATATCGGTATCGAGGTCGCCTCCACCGGCGTGCAGATCCACGGCGGCATGGGCTTTGTCGAGGAAACCGGCGCCGCCCAGCATCTGCGCGACGCCCGCATCGCGGCGATCTATGAAGGCACCAACGGCATTCAGGCAATCGACCTTGTCACCCGCAAGCTGCCGCTGGCCGGCGGCGAGACGGTGAAGGCGGCGATTGCCCGCTATCGGGTCGCAGCCGATATGGCGGGCACGATCAACGATCCCGGCTTTGCCCGCATCGGCCGCATCCTGCGCGGCGCGGTCGATTCGCTCGACCGGTGCACTGCCTATATGCAGGACAGGCTGGCCTCGGCGCCCAACGACGCTCTGGCGGGCGCGACGCCCTACCTGCGCCTCTATGGCGTGGCGGCGGGCGGAGCCTTTCTCGCCGAACAGGCGCTGGCGGCCCGCGTTGCCATTGCAGCCGGCGATCATGATCCCGCCCACGCCCGCCGGATCATCGATGCCCGGTTCTTTGCCGAGAACCACGCGGCGACAGCCGCGGCGCTGGAGGTGTCGATCCTCGAAGGTGCTGACGAGATCGTGCAGGATTTCGTGGCCTGACGACGGAAGCGGGCGATGTGCGGCCGCTATGCGCTGACCCTGCCGCCGGATGCGGTCCGGGCCTATTTCGGCTATGGCGACCGGCCCAATTTCCCGCCGCGCTACAATATTGCGCCAACCCAGCCGATCGCGATCGTGCGGCTGGATGAGGGCCAGCGCCGGTTCGCGCTGGCGCGCTGGGGGTTTCTGCCTGCCTTTGTGAAGGACATGAAGACCTTCCCGCTGATCATCAACGCGCGGTCGGAAGGCATTGCCGACAAGCCCTCGTTCCGCTCGGCGATCCGGCGCCGGCGCTGCCTCATCCCCGCGGACGGGTTCTATGAATGGCGGCGCGACGGCAAGCGCCGCTTGCCCTACCTGATCCGCCGGCCGGGCGGCGGCCCGCTGGCCTTTGCCGGCCTGTGGGAGACGTGGCACACCGCCGACGGCAGCGAGATGGACACCGCCTGCATCATCACCTCTTCCGCCAACGGCACGATTTCCGGCCTGCACGAGCGGATGCCGGTCATTCTGGAACCGCCGGATTTCACGCCATGGCTTGATCCTCACAGCGACGCGGCCGTGGTCCTGCCGCTGATGCGCCCGGCGGCTGAGGATGCGCTGGAACTGGTCGCCGTCTCGCCCGCGGTCAATTCGGTCGCCAACGAGGGGCCTGACGTGCAGCACCCCGCCGTGTGACATGAAAAAGGCGGCTTGCGCCGCCCTTCATGCCGCATAGATGGTCGCCGGCTTTACAGCACGACGACCTTCGAGCCTTCCTTGACCCGGTTGTACAGGTCGATCACGTCGATGTTGTACATGCGGATGCAGCCGAGCGACTGGTTGCGACCGATGGAATCCGGCTCGTTGGTGCCGTGAATCCGGTACATCGTGTCCTTGCCGTTGTCATAAAGATAGATTGCGCGGGCGCCCAACGGGTTGTGCGGGCCGCCCGGCACCACACCCGGCAGGCCGGGGTTGAGCGAGCGGGCATCATTGCCCGGCGTCCAGGTCGGCCATTCGGCCTTGCGGCCGATCTTCGCGGTGCCGGACCACACATAGGCGTCCTGCCCGACGGCAATCGGATAGCGCAGCGCCATGCCGTTGTCCTCGATGAGGTAGAGGAACTTGGCGTTCGAATCGACAACGATCGTGCCGGGAGTTTTCTCGCTTGTCGGATTGGCGAGGCGATAGCGCGCGCGGATCGGGTCCAGATCCGACGGCATCGGCGGGGCAAGCTTCATCAGCTCGAGATCGCGCCCCTGAAGTTTGGGGTCCGAAATCGTCTCGTACTTGCACCCTGCCAGCAGCAGCGCCACGGCAGCGGCGATGGCGATCTTGAACCCGTTCATGTCGGTGCTTGTCCTAGCGTCACTCGATTCACGTTTTGTGAACCACAAATCTTCACCGTTGGTTAACCCCGACACAGTGTCGGGACGAGTGCAGAAAAGCAACAGGTGCTGTTTTGATTGTTCCGGGCGCTGCATCACGCTTTGGCGAGCGCGCGGTGGCGTCGCCGCCCGTTGCCAGCCGGGCGTCGTCGTGGCACCTCTGGCGCTCGAACCCGGAGTGCGCCATGACGACCCTGCTGATCGAGGACCCGCTGTTCCGTCGTCATGTCATGCCCGAAGGCCATCCGGAGCGCCCGGCGCGGCTGGAAGCAATCGAACAGGTGCTGGCGCAGGAGCAGTTTGCCGCGCTGGTGCGCGAGAAGGCCGTCCGCGCCGATCCCTCCGCTGCCGCGCTCGCCCACACAGCCGCCTATGTCGAACGCATCTGCGGGACCGTTCCGGGCGAGACGTTCCATTTTTTCGATGCTGATACCCCGATGTCGGGCGAGAGCATCGATGTGGCGCTGCACGCTGTCGGGTCCGCCCTGCGTGCCGTTGATGGCGTGATGACCGGGCAATTTGCCAACGCCTTCGTCGCCGCCCGGCCCCCCGGCCACCATGCCGAGATCGATACCGCGATGGGGTTCTGTTTTTTCAACAACATCGCCATTGCCGCGCGCCACGCGCAGAAGGTCCATGGTGCCGAGCGCATCGCGATCATCGACTGGGACGTGCATCACGGCAACGGCACGCAGGACATTTTCTGGGCCGACAAATCGGTCCTGTTCTGTTCGACGCACGAAATGCCGCTGTATCCCGGCTCGGGCGCGAAAAACGAAACCGGCGAGCACAACACCATCGTCAACGTGCCGCTGCAGGCCGGCGATGACGGCGAGGTCTTTTCCGATCATGTCCGGTCCGTGATCATTCCGCGCGTGCTCGACCACAGCCCCGACCTGATCCTGATTTCGGCAGGGTTTGATGCGCATGAGCGCGATCCGCTCGGCAATGTCCGTCTGGTCGAGCGTGATTTCGCCTGGGCGACGGAAGAGTTGATGGAAGCGGCGGTCCGGCGCTGCAAGGGGCGCGTTGTATCGCTGCTGGAAGGCGGATACGATCTGCGCGGTCTTGCGTTTTCCGTCGGGGCGCATGTGCGGACCCTGATGGGGGCGTGACCGCTGCCGGACGAACCGATCGTCCGACATCGTGAGAATTGCCCTCGAGTATGCATCGTGTTGGTAACCTGCGTCCTTTAGATTTCCCCCGTTCGTTTCGGGAAAAGCGATGCCGTCAACCAACGTCTTCGACGCCACCAACTACACCGCTGTCCTGTCCGAGGTGCCGCAGGTCTGGCATGACGGGTCCGGAACGATCTCCTACACGCTGCTGACGGCCTTTCCCGGCTATTACAGCAACGGTCGGGGCGGCTATGTCGTCGACGGCGTCACCTATGCGGCAGGCACCGATCCCGACCTGAATGCCGCGCAGGCGCGCCTCGCTCAGCTGGCGATCCGCCGCTACAACGAGGTTGCCGAGCTCAATCTGGTCGCCTCCACGAGCGGGGTCGGCGATGTGACATTCGGTGCACTCGATCTGGGTGATCCGACATTGTTCGGCTTTGCCTATCTGCCCGATGGTGCCGGCGTCGCGGGCGATGTCTGGCTCAATACCGGCATGGAGCTGGTCCTCAATCCGCAGAACTATGATGAAGGCTGGGCGACGATCATTCATGAACTCGGCCATGCGCTGGGGCTTGAACATCCCTTCGACGGTATTCTCCTGCCTGAAATCCTCGATACCAACCAGTATTCGGTGATGTCTTACTTGCCGGTGCCCGATCAGTGGTATCGGAGCGATGCTGCACGGCAATGGCCATCGACGCCGATGCTGTACGACATTCAGGCCTTGCAGGCCGAATACGGCCCCAACCTGTCGACCCGAACCGGCAACGATACCTATTTCGCGCAGAACGGGGTCAGCGGCTTTGCCATCGGCGATGGTGGCGCGTTGATCGCCACCATCTGGGATGCCGGTGGCATCGACACCTTCAGCGGCGTCCACCAGAGCGACCCGGTCCGGATCGACTTGCGACCCGGACGATTTTCCACCATCGGCAGCATATCCGAGAACGTTGCCATCGCTCTGGCTGCGGCGGGCACGCGCGCGCAAAGTGCGTGGATCGAAAACGCCGTCGGCGGCAGTGCGAACGATTACCTCTATGGCAACGAGCGCAACAACGTCCTTGACGGCCGTGCCGGCAGCGATACTGCCCACGGTTTTGCCGGTGACGACACCTACATCGTCGCAGAGGCCGGGGATCGGGTTTATGAAAATGCCGGGGCAGGGCGCGATACGGTCAAGGCGCGGACGAGCTTCGTGCTGACCTCTGGCAGCGAGATCGAGGTTCTGGCGACCGCGGCGCCCGGCTCGTCCGTGGCGCTCGATCTGACCGGCAACGGCTATGCCCAGCGCATCACCGGCAGTTCCGGCAACAATGTGATCAATGGCCGTGGCGGGGCCGATACCATGATCGGCGGCCTGCGCAACGATACCTACGTCGTCGATACGGCCGGCGACCAGATCATCGAACTGCGGGGCGAGGGGGCCGATACCGTGCTTGCGGCTGTGTCCTACACGCTCGCCGCGGGGGTCTCGGTCGAGACGATGATGACCGCGAACATTGCGTCTCGCTCGGCCATCAGACTGACGGGCAACGAGTTCTCCCAGCGGCTCAGCGGCAATGCCGGCGACAATCGCCTCGATGGCCGGGGTGGCCGCGACACGATGACCGGCCACGACGGCGATGATACCTACGTCGTCGACAATGCCGCCGACCTGATCGTCGAGGCAGCGGGGGCCGGGCGCGACACGGTGCAGACGTCCGTCAGCTACTCCTTGCGCGCGGGCGTCTCGGTCGAGGTTCTGACAGCCGACGATACGGCGGCCCTGACGGCGCTGAGGCTGACCGGCAACGCGTTTCGTCAGACGATCATCGGTAATGATGGCGACAACACCCTCAACGGCGGCGACGGTTCGGACGTCCTGCGCGGCAATGCGGGTGGCGATACCTTCGTGTTCTCGACGGCGCTCTCGACGGCCAACATCGACAGGATTGTCGATTTCACCGCCGGCGACGATGTCATTGCACTCGACAATGCCGTTTTTGCCGCGCTCGGCAGCGCAGGCGCACTGGACAACGCGGCCTTTGCCCTTGGCGCGAACGCTGCCGATGCCTCAGACCGCGTGCTGTACGATGCAGCGACAGGCGTTCTGGCCTACGATCGCGACGGAACCGGCAGTGCCGCCAGGCAGACGGTGGCCATTCTCTCCGCCGGGCTGGCAATTGGCGCGGGCGATTTTCTGATCGTCTGACCGGATCGAATGGAGGGTCAGCCGTTCTGCGCCCGGTGCCTGAGCAGGTGATCGGCCAGCACGCAGGCCATCATCGCCTCGCCCACCGGCACGGCGCGGATGCCGACGCAGGGATCGTGCCGACCCTTGGTCATGATGTCGACGTCCTTGCCATAGCGGTCCACCGAGCGGCGCTGGGTCAGGATCGAGGAGGTCGGCTTGACGGCAAAGCGCACGACAACCGGCTGTCCGGTGGAAATGCCGCCAAGGATTCCGCCGGCATGGTTGGACAGGAAGTGCGGGTGCCCGTCGTTTCCGGCCCGGATCTCGTCGGCGTTTTCCTCTCCCGTCAGCAGTGCCGCATCGAACCCGGCGCCGATTTCCACCCCCTTGACCGCATTGATGCTCATCATCGCGGCTGCAAGATCGGCGTCGAGCTTGCCATAGATCGGCGCGCCCAGCCCGGCTGGCACGCCTTCGGCAATCACTTCGATGACCGCTCCGATGGAGGACCCCGCCTTGCGGATTTCGCCCAGATACGTCGCAAACGTCTCGGCCGCGACCGCATCGGGGCAGAAGAACGGATTGCGGCCGACCTCGTCCCAGTTCCAGCGGTTTCGGTCGATCTTGTGCGGGCCGATCTGTACCAGTGCGCCGCGCACGCGGACGGTGCCGAGGATCTTGCGGGCGATTGCGCCGGCGGCCACCCGCATCGCGGTTTCGCGCGCCGAGGAGCGACCGCCGCCGCGCGGATCGCGGATGCCGTACTTGGCGTCATAGGTAAAATCGGCATGGCCGGGGCGGAACTGGTCGCCGATCGCCGAATAGTCCTTCGAACGCTGGTCGACATTGTCGATCATCAGGCCGATCGGCGTGCCGGTCGTCCGCTGGATGCCGTCTTTCTCGGTATAGACGCCCGAAACGATCCGAACCTCGTCCGGCTCCTGCCGCTGGGTGGTGAAGCGGCTCTGGCCGGGACGTCGGCGATCGAGGTCCGTCTGGATATCGGCCTCCGTCAGCGCAATGCGCGGCGGGCAGCCATCGACCACGCAGCCGATGGCCGGACCATGGCTCTCGCCGAAGGTGGTGACACGGAAAAGGTGGCCGAAGCTGTTGTGTGACATGCCCGGCAATTGACGGGTCTTGCGGGCGCCGTCAAGTCCGCCGGCTCACGGCACCCAGCGCGCACCGCCGTTTTCGAACACCAGCAGACGCCCCTGCCAGATATCAACCAGCGCCGCTTCCTGCGTGTCCATCCCGGCGAGCGCCACCAGCACCGTCCGGGCGACGCCGCCATGGGCGACCACAATCGCCGGTTCGGTCAGGCTGTCGAAAAACGGCATCACGCGGTCGAGCAGCATCGCGTAGCTCTCGCCGCCCGGGGGGACATACCCCCACTTGTCGGCATCCCGCCCGCTGGCGCGCGCCGGATCGGACTTGCGGACCTCCCGCCAGGTCAACCCTTCCCAGGTTCCGAAGCAGAGTTCGGTCAGCCGCGGCTCGACCCGGTACCCGCTGTCGGGCAGGCCGATGGCGCGACGGGCGAGCCGCAACGTCTCGACCGCCCGGTCCATCGGGCTGACATGCCACGTCAGCCGGTCCGCCTCCTGCCCGATCAGGTCGCGCAGATGACCGCCGACCTTTTCCGCCTGCTTGCGGCCGAGCGCGTTGAGCGGAATATCCTGCGACCCCTGAAGCCGGCCTTCGCGGTTCCAGTCGGTCTCGCCGTGGCGGATGAAGTACAGGACAGGCCGTTTCGGCGCGTCCGGTCGCGCCGGGGTAATCGGCGTATGGTCGGGCATTACTGGATGCTCACGACGACCTTGACGTCGCGTTGCCGCCCGTCCGGATAGGCGACGGAGTAGGCAAACGTGTCGTCACCCTTCGCTCGGGGCTTGCTGCGATACCAGATCGCGATGCCTGACGGCGAGGTGCCGAGACACTTGTTGCGCTGCACGCCCGGCGCCGTCATCAGAACGACCGCATGCGGGCGGATGCGCAACGAGCCGTTGGGCGGCTGCTCGGTGATCTCGATTTTCGGAGTGGCGCCCACTTTGCAGGTCTTGTCGATGGTGATGTACGACCCGATGTAGACATCGCGGCCGGGCTTTGCGGTCTTTTTCAGGTCCAGCGAAGACCTGTCGATCACCACGGGTTGAACCGGCGCTGCCGGCGGGGCATCGGCCCGCGGCGGGCTCTGGAAGCCCGGCGCCTGCGCCAGCGCGGCACCGGCAAATACGGCGGACGCGACGATTGCGGCCAGTTGCAGGGCAGATCGGGACATGCGGGCTCCTTCGGTCACAGGGCCGGACCTTTCTGCCGTGATTCGCATCACGAGTCGCGGTCGAGCGTCAGATCGGGAGCGTCCGGATTCTTCATGCCGACGACATGATAGCCGGCATCGACGTGGTGGATTTCCCCGGTGACGCCGCGTGACATGTCCGAACAGAAATACGCGCCGACTTCGCCGACCTCGTCGATGGTCACGGTCCGGCGCATCGGCGAATTGTACTCGTTCCACTTGAGGATATAGCGGAAATCGCCGATGCCGGAGGCCGCCAGCGTCTTGATCGGCCCGGCGGAGATCGCGTTGACGCGGATCGCCTTCGGGCCGAGGTCGGCGGCGAGATAGCGCACGGAGGCTTCCAGCGCCGCCTTGGCCACGCCCATGACATTGTAATGCGGCATCCACTTTTCGGCGCCGTAATAGGTCAGCGTCAGCAGCGAGCCACCGTCGGTCATCAGCTTTTCCGCCCGCTGGGCGATGGCTGTGAACGAATAGCACGAGATCAGCAGCGACTTGGTGAAATTGCCCTCGGTCGTGTCGATATAGCGGCCGGTCAGTTCGTCCTTGTCGGAAAACGCGATGCAATGGACCAGAAAATCGAGCTTGCCCCACTGCTTCTCGATCTCGGCAAACACCGCATCGATGGTTGCCGTATCGGTGACGTCGCAATGGCCGACGACGAGTGCGTCAAGCTCTGCGGCCAGCGGCTCGACCCGCTTGCGCAAGGCGTCGCCCTGATAGGTGAACGCCAGCTCGGCCCCATGAGCGCGGCAGGCCTTGGCGATGCCCCAGGCGATCGACCTGTTGTTGGCCACCCCCATCACAAGGCCGCGCTTTCCGGCCAGAATGCCGCCAGTGACCGCCATCGTCAGATACTCCGTCTTGTCTCGTGTTGCTTCGCATACCTAGCGAATGATGCGAAAGGCGCAAGCGCCAATGCCCTGATCCGCCCACTTATCGGCTGCGGCGCGCCTGCATCAGGCGTGCGAGGTCCTCGTCGCCGTCGGGAAGCTGGATGTCGACGCTGACCAGCAGGTCGCCACGCCGCCCGCCGGCCTTCATGCCCTGACCGCGCAGCCGGAACGTCCGCCCGCCACTGGTCTGGGCCGGGATCGACATCTCCGCCTCGCCGGTCAGCGTCGGGACGCGGATCGTACCGCCGAGCACGGCATCCTCAAGCGGCACCGGCACACGCGCCTTGAGGTCTGCGCCTTCGACGGTGAAGCGCGGGTGCGGCAGGTAGCGAACCGTCAGCAGCAGATCGCCGGCCTTGCCGCCGAACGGGCTGCGTTCGCCCTGTTCGGCAAGGCGGATCACCTTGCCCTCTTCCACGAAGGCGGGGATGGTGACATCAAGCTGGCGCCCGCCCGACACGCTGACACGCTTGCTGACACCGCGCGCAACATCTTCGAGCGATACCGCGACCTCGCCAGCAATGTCGCGTCCCGGCGGAACGCTCTGTTTTCCCTGCCGCCCGCCCGAAAAGCCGCGCAGCAGGTCGGCGAGAACGTCGTCCGGGTGGCCGCCGCCCTGCGCAGCACCGCCGGGGCGTCCGAATCCGAACGAGAATTCCTCCGCACTGCCTCTGCCGAACGGGTGACCGCCAGAAAAACCCTCGAAATTCGGGGCTTTCGGCTTGCCTTCAGCGTCGATTTCGCCGCGGTCGAACTGGCCGCGCTTGGTCTTGTCGCCGACGATTTCATAGGCGTTGTTGATCTCGGCAAACCGCTCCCTCGCCTTGGGATCGGTAGCGTTGCGGTCCGGATGATACAGTTTGGCAAGTTTGCGGAACGCGGATTTGATCTCCGCTTCGGTTGCCGAGCGGGGAACGCCGAGAATCTGGTAAGGATCGCGCATGGTGCTGCCCGTGGATGACGGTGGTGTCCGTTACCAGATATGTGGGGGCAGCGTTGCGCTTTTGCAACGGTTAGCGGGCGTTTGATCCCGGTTTTGCCCATGGCTTGGCTTCGCGGATCAGCCATTCGTTCGGCCCGAGACGGCAGGAACTGCCCTGCACATGATCTTCGCCTCCGCCGGCCTGAACCGTGGCGATGAACGACCGGCAGACGCGGTCTTCGAGAACGTAGAGCGGCCCGGCGGCGGCGAAACTGCCCTTATGGCCGGACACCGGATTGTCCCACTGCACCGGCGCGCCGTTGCCCTGTGGATCGACCGCCAGCGTCAGCGCCGACTGGGCCCGCCGCCAGTCCTCGGCATCGAGTTTCGGCGACAGGATGGTGATCGGCTTGCTGATCGAGCCGGTCACGTCGTCATCGCCGTGGAGCGCTGCGATCGGCATGGTCACGCTGCAGGCAGCGACAACGGGCAGCAGCAGGCAGGCAAAACAAACCCGTCGCAAGAGCCGAACGCCTCTCGCGCTTTGCCGCGTCGCGGCGCTATAATAAAACGTACTGAACAACAAACGCACGGATAGCCCTGCCTGACCGTCAAAAGCCCCAAGGTCATTTCAAAGGAAAACCGTTAATGTCCGATGACTTTACCGCAGTAGACGAGCCGTTTTCCCTGTTTCGCGGCTGGTTGGATGAGGCGACGCGGAGCGAGGTCAACGATCCCAACGCCATGGCGCTGGCCAGCGTTGATTCGGAAGGCATGCCGAATGTCCGCATGGTGCTGCTGAAGGACGTCGATAGCCGGGGTTTCGTCTTTTACACCAACTTCGAGAGCGCCAAGGGCCAGGAGCTGCTGGGCCAGCGCAAGGCATCCGGTGTGCTGCACTGGAAGAGCCTGCGCCGGCAGGTGCGGTTCCGTGGCCATGTCGAGCAGGTTGCCGATGCGGAAGCGGATGCCTATTTCGCCTCCCGCCCGCGTGATGCCCGCATCGGTGCCTGGGCGTCGCAGCAGTCGCGTGCGCTTGAAAGCCGCTTCGCGCTGGAGAAGGCGGTGGTGTATCATGGCGCGCGCTTCGGCGTCGGCGAGGTGCCGCGCCCGCCACACTGGAGCGGCTTCAGGGTCGTGCCGGTCGAGATCGAGTTCTGGCACGACCGGCCGTTCCGGCTGCATGACCGCTCGGTGTTTCGCCGCGCGGACGCCCATCAACCGTGGAGCCGGACCCGGCTCTACCCGTAAAGGACGATGACGATGCAGACCAACGCCGAACGCCGGACCCTGCTGCTCACCGGCGCCTCGCGTGGCATCGGCCACGCCACGGTCAAGCGCTTTTCCTCTGCCGGGTGGCGCGTCCTTGCGTGCTCGCGTCAGCCGTTTCCGGAAGATTGCCCGTGGGAAGCGGGGCGCGACGATCACATCCAGGTCGACCTGTCCGATCCCGACGATACCCGCCGCGCCATCGACGAGATCCGTCGGCGCCTGCCCGATGGCCGGCTTCACGCGCTGGTCAACAACGCCGGTGTGTCGCCCAAAGGGGCGGGCGGTGCGCGCCTTGGCGCCATCGATACCGCTCTGGGCGACTGGCAGCGGGTGTTTCAGGTCAATTTCTATGCGCCGATCCTGCTGGCACGCGGGCTGATCATGGAACTGACAGCGACGCGGGGCGCGGTGGTCAATGTCACCTCGATTGCCGGCTCGCGCGTCCATCCCTTTGCCGGCGCTGCCTATGCGACGTCGAAGGCGGCCCTGCAGGCGCTGACCCGCGAGATGGCGGCCGATTTCGGGCCGTCGGGCGTGCGGGTCAATGCCATCTCGCCGGGCGAGATCGACACCTCGATCCTCTCGCCGGGGACAGAGAAGATCGTCGAGACCTTGCCGATGCGTCGTCTGGGCACCCCCGAAGAGGTCGCAAAGGCGATCTATTTCATGTGCACCGACAAGTCGTCCTATGTCACCGGGGCGGAACTCCACATCAATGGTGGCCAGCACGTATGAGCCGGCTCTACCCGCAGCGCCCGTTTCTGGCCGCCAGCGTGGCGGTGTTCAGGGGCGGGCGCGTGTTGCTGGCCCGGCGCCTCAGCGGGGCGGGGATCGGGCAGTATTCGCTGCCCGGCGGCATGGTCGAATGCGGCGAGCGGCTGGAAGAAGCCGCCTTGCGCGAACTGGCCGAGGAAACCGGCATCACCGCCCGCATCGCCGGTCTGGCTGACGTCGCCGAGGTCATCATCCATGATGACGATGGCCGGGTCCGCAACCATGCCGCCGTGGTCGTCTTTGCCGCCCACTGGCAGGATGGCGAGGGCGTCGAGACAGCAGAGGCCGACGATCTGCGCTGGGTCGATCCGCACCAGCCGGGCGATCTGCCGATGACCGGCGGCCTGCGCGGCGTGCTGGTCAATGCCGCCCGTCGCATCGCCGGGGAGGCGGGGGCATGACACGGGCGGTCTGGCTGGCCGTTGTCGCTGGCCTTGCGCTCGGGCTGGCCAGCCCGGTCGCGTCCCAGTCGCGCGGTGTGCCGCAGCAGGACAGGGCACCTCCGCCCCCGGTCGAGGCGCCACCCCCGGCCTATGAGCCGCACTTGCTCAAGCTCTCCGAAGTGCTCGGCGCGCTCAGTTACCTTGGTGATCTCTGCGCGCCTGCTGCTGCCGACGGCACGGGCGGCGGCGCGCTGTGGCGCGCCAAGATGACGGAATTGATGGAGGCCGAAGCGCCGACGCTGACGGGCCGCGAACGCCTCGCCGGGGCGTTCAACCGCGGCTACTCCGGCTATCAGGCGACCCATCACACCTGCACCGATGCCGGTCGGCTGGCGCTCGATCGCCTCGCCCGCGAGGGGGCCCGGATCGCTGCCGAACTGACCGGCCGCTTCGGCACCTGACAGTGCCGACAATTGCCGCCCCGCTGTTAACCTTTTTGAAAGACTTGGCTCCCCACCGCCGCTGTTCCGCTCTAGGGTCCCTGCCGTGATCAAGGCGGTTCCAGCGACCGCGACAGACAGGCATGGCAATGGCGCAGATGACCGAGCAGGACGCAGACGAAGCCGAATTCGCCGCCCAGCGCAGGGCCGCGTTCATGTATATGAGCGAGGCGTTTGCCGAAGGCCGGATGGACGGCATCGAGGGCGATTGCCTCGCCCAGGCCGCGCTGTTTGCCGCGCTCAAGGAGTTTGTCGAGACCTATGGCGAGGAGCCGGTCGCCGCTTTTGCCGAGCGGTTGCCCGAACGCATCCGCCGCGGTGAATTCACCGTCGAGCGGACCCGCCAGTGATCAGCGCCGCGAAGCGGTGAACCGCACGGCCTCGCCACTGGAGGGGCCGGTCAACTCGCCCTCCCACATCACCCTGCGCCCGCGCACGACGGTGCCGACCGGCCAGCCGGTGACGGTCATCCCGTCATACGGCGTCCAGCCGCAGCGCGAGGCGATCCAGCCGTTGGTGATTGTTTCCCGGCGTTTCAGGTCGACAATCGTCAGGTCTGCATCATAGCCGACGGCGATCCGCCCCTTGCCGGCGATGCCGAACAGCCGCGCCGGCCCGGCGCTGGTCATGTCCACGAACCGTTGCAGGCTGAGCCGCCCGGCCGCCACATGATCGAGCATCGTCGGTACCAGCGTCTGCACGCCCGTCATGCCCGAGTGGGTGGCCGGATAGGCGTGGTCCTTTTCCTCGCGCGTATGCGGCGCATGGTCGGACCCCAGAATATCGGCCACGCCCTGATCCAGCCCGCGCCACAGCCCGGCGCGATGGCGTTCGTCCCGCACCGGCGGGTTCATCTGGGCATAGGCGCCGAGCCGCTGGTAACAGTCAGGCGCAACCAGCGTCAGATGGTGCGGCGTTACCTCGACCGAAGCGATATCCTTGTGATCTTTCAGGAAATCCATCTCGTCGGCAGTCGAGACATGCAGCACATGGACCGGCTTGTTGAGATCGCGCGCCAGCGCCACCAGCCGCCTGGTGGCAATCAGCGCGGCCTCCGCGTCGCGCCAGACCGGGTGCGATGACGGATCGCCGGGCACGCGGCAGGACATCCGCTCGCGCAGCCGTGCCTCATCCTCGCAATGGTAGGCCGAGCGCCGGCTGATCACCGACAGGATGCGCCGGAGCGTCGGATCATCCTCGACCAGCAGCGTGCCGGTGGAGGAGCCGATGAACACCTTGATGCCGGCCGCCCCCGGCAGGCGCTCAAGCTCCGGCAGATCATCGATGTTGTCCGCCGTGCCGCCGACCCAGAAAGCGAAATCGCAATGCATCCGGTGATGCGCGCGGCCGATCTTGTCCGCCAGCGCCGCCGCGCTGGTGGTGGTCGGGTTGGTGTTGGGCATCTCGAACACGCCGGTCACCCCGCCCATCACGGCGGCGCGCGAGCCGGTTTCGAGGTCTTCCTTGTGGGTCAGCCCCGGTTCGCGGAAATGCACCTGCGTATCGATGACGCCGGGCAGGATCGTCAGGCCGGTGCAGTCGATCGTCTCCGCCGCCGGCGCGCCGGAAAGGCTGCCGATCGCCGCGATCCGCCCGTCCAGAAGCCCGAGATCACGCTGGCCGATGCCGTCATGGTTGACGAGGCTGGCGCCTTTCAGCACGGTGTCGAAGGAACGGGCCATGGCGGTCTCTTTCGCAGTCAGATGGAAAATCGTCGCTTGCTCTTGAGTAGCAGCGCGTGGCCCCATATGTCAGCCAGGCGCGGGCCGCAAGCCGTCGCCCGTCCCCGGTTATTTCCTCGCGACCAGCATCGGATGCCCTCATGCCTGTCATCTTCCTGCCTGATCGCGGCATCGTCGCAGTCGCAGGCGCCGACGCCCGGACGTTTCTCAATGGGCTCGTGACCGCCGACATGGACAAGGTCGCTCCCGGCAAGCCCGCCTTTGCCGCGCTGCTGTCGCCGCAGGGCAAGATCCTGTGCGATTTCTTCGTCGTCGAGGCCGATGCCGCCGACGGCGGCGGGTTCTATCTCGATTGCCCGCGCGTGCTGGCCGACGATCTCGTCCAGCGTCTGGGGCTGTACAGGCTCAGGGCCCGGGTCGGCATCGACAACATGAGCGCCACGCTCGGCGTCGGTGCCGTGGTGGCGCCGGCTCAGTACGACCCCGAGGACTGGCTGCCCTTCGTGGATCCGCGCCTGCCGGCGCTCGGGACCCGCCTGATCGGCCCGCGCGAGGCGCTGGAGGCGGCGGGCGGTGACCCGGTTCTGTACCATCGCCACCGCATTGGCCTTGTCGTGCCCGAGGGCGGCAAGGATTTCGCCTACAGCGATGCGTTCCCGCACGAAGTGCTGATGGATCAGCTGGGCGGCGTCGATTTCCACAAGGGCTGCTACGTCGGGCAGGAGATCGTCTCGCGCATGGAACATCGCGGCACGGCCCGCACGCGGATTGTCCGCGCGGTCTACGACGGCGGTTTTGCCCCGAGCGAGGGCGTCGACGTGTTCGTCGGCGAGCGTATCATCGGCAAGACCGGATCGCAGGCCGCGGGAGCCGGGCTGGCAACGATCCGGATCGACCGCTATGCCGATGCCGTTGCCGCAGGCCAGCCGGTCATGGCGGGGGGCATCGGGCTGAAGGCGGAGGTTCCGCCCTATGCGCGGTTCGCGATCACCAGCGGAGAGGGGGCATGACCGATACGGTCCATCGCCCCGCGATCCTGTATCCCGACGGCAAGGCCCGCTGCCGCTGGCCGGGAACCGACCCGTTGTACCTCGACTATCACGATACCGAATGGGGCGTGCCCGAATATGACGACCGGGCGTTGTTCGAAAAACTGCTGCTCGACGGGTTCCAGGCCGGGCTGTCGTGGATCACCATCCTGCGCAAGCGGGACGGATTCCGCCGCGCCTTCGACGGGTTCGAACCGGAGATCATCGTCCGCTACGGGCCGGAGAAGATCGCAGCGCTGATGCTTGATGCCGGCATCGTCCGCAACCGCATGAAGATTGAAGGCACGGTCAAGTCGGCCCGCGCCTATCTCGATCTGATGGAGAAACAGGGTTTTTCCCGCTATCTCTGGGGTTTTCTCGACGGGACGCCGATCCAGAACACCTTTTCCGGTGCCGAGCAGGTGCCCGCCGAAACGCCGCTGGCCCGCACCATTTCCAAAGACCTCAAACAGCGCGGCTTCACCTTCTGCGGACCCACGATCGTCTATGCCTTCATGCAGGCGACCGGCATGGTCAACGACCATCTGACCGGCTGCTATCGCCATGCCGAATGTGCGGCGCTGGCGGGGCGGGGCTGACATGGCGCGTGTGCCGGCCGCTCCGCCGCGCGCCTGGCAGCGGATGCTGTCGGGTCGGCGGCTGGATCTGATCGATCCCTCGCCGTTCGACATCGAGATCGAGGATATTGCGCATGGTCTGGCCCGCGTCGCCCGCTGGAACGGCCAGACGCGGGGCGCGCACATCTTCTCCGTCGCCCAGCATTCGCTGCTGGTCGAGGCGGTCGCCCGCCAGCTGCGCACGGACCTGCCGGCGCGCACGCTGCTGGCGATCCTGCTGCACGATGCGGCCGAATACGTCATCGGCGACATGATTTCGCCGCTCAAGGCGATGCTGAACGACAGCTACAAGGCGGTCGAACTGCGGATCCTTGCCGCCGTGATGGTGCGGTTCGGCCTGCCGCCTGCGCCCTCCAGGGAGGTCCTCGCGCTGACCAAGCAGGCGGACGCCATCGCCGCCTATCATGAAGCGGTGACGCTGGCCGGGTTTGAAGAGCAGGAAGCGGAGCGGTTTTTCGGTCGCCGTGTCGCGCTGCCCCACGAACTTGTCGCCATGCTGGAGCCCTGGAGCGCGAGCGAGGCCAAGGAGCGCTATCTTGCACGGGTCGTGTCAATTTTGCCCCATGCCTGATCCGGACGGACCTTCCCGTCCAAATAGTTACGGCCAAAGTCCCATGCCCATGCTAGATTCCCATTGGTCAAGGCAGGCGGGTCTGCTCTGCGGCAAAGCTGCGAAAAGGCCGGTTTTCCGGCAATTCAGGTGCAATCCGAGTGGTTGAAGCAAGGCCGGAAACGCGAATCGAAATCGGACTGGCCGCGGCCATCGTCACGGTGCGTGAGGATGAACCGCAGGTTCTGGTCACCGATGCGGTGGATGGCGGGTTGCCCGCGCTGC
>CALCZO010000142.1 GCA_937903315.1 uncultured Alphaproteobacteria bacterium | reverse complement strand
GCCCCTGCCCTCGCCCAGCAGACATGGCCGTCCAAATCGATCACGCTGGTGGTGCCCTTCACGCCCGGCGGCTCGACCGATATCCTTGCCCGCCTGCTGGCGCAGAAACTTCAGGACTCGCTGGGCCAGCCGGTGGTTGTCGAAAACCGGCCCGGTGCCGGCGGCTCGATCGGGGCTGATCTCGTGGCGCGCGCCGCGCCGGATGGTCACACCATGCTGATGGGCCATATCGGCACGCTCGCGGTCAATCCGAGCCTCTACCCCAACCTGCCTTATGTCCCGCTCAAGAGCTTCGAGCCGGTCAGCCAGATCGCCGCCGTCCACAATATGCTGGTGGTTCATCCCTCGGTGCCGGCCAATTCACTGGCCGAGCTCGTCGCCCATGCGAAAAAGAACCCCGGCCAGTTGACCTTTGCCACCGGCGGCAACGGCAGCGCCGCCCATATCGCATCAGTCGCATTGGCCGATGCGACCGGAATCGACCTTGTGCATGTGCCCTACAAGGGTACGGGACCGGCGGTGACCGATCTGCTTTCCGGCCGGGTTTCGATGGCGTTCACCGGCGCGCCGGTGCTGCTCAAGCATGTTCAGGCGGGAAAGCTGCGCCCGCTCGCCGTCTCGGGCCTCAAGCGGCTGGCCGGCGCGCCCGATGTGCCGACCGTGGCCGAAGCGGCGCCGCTGCCGGGGTTCGAGGCCTCGCAATGGTACGGCATCGTCGTCCCGGCCGGCACGCCGCGCCCGATCATCGACCGGCTCAACGCCGAGATCGCGAAGGGCATGAACACGCCCGAAACGGTCCAGCGGCTGGCACCGGAAGGCGCGGATGTCAACACCAACACGCCTGAGGTCTTCCGCAGCTATATCGCCGGCGAGCAGGAGCGCTGGGGCAAGCTGATCCGCAAGCTCGGCCTGACGGCGCAGTAACCGGAATTCGGCTCCGGACGGACAGGGCCTGTTCTGCCGGTTCAGATCCCGAGTTCGGCGAAAACGCGGGCGAGGTCGGCCTTGCCTGCCTCGCTCAGCGCCTGTTGCGGCAACATCGGCGCGCCGACTTCGTAGCCCTGCAATTCCAGCCCGCCCTTGATGCAGGCGGCCAGGTTGTACTTCTGGAACGCCTGATTGAGCTGCCACAGCCGGCGTTGCAGAACCATCGCCTCGGCCCATCGCCCAGCGCGGCAGAGGTCATACAGCTCGACGCTCTGGCGCGGGGCAACACAGGCCGGTCCGGCCATCCAGCCAACCCCGCCGATCAGCATCACGGCCGCCGGGATATGTGCCGAGGCCGAGAAGATCTTCATCCGTTCGCCACAGCGGTTCATGATCGACAGCAACCGTCCGGTGTTGGACGACGCGTCCTTGAGATACCGCACCGTCTCCAGCGCCGAAAGCCGGTCGATCACCGGCAGGCTGAGATCGGCACGCTGGAAGCTGGGGTTGGTATAGAGCACCACCGGCAGGTCGCTCGCGCCGGCAATCGCGGCGAAGTACTCGTAGATCTGCGCGTCCTCGAGCGGGAAATAGGCTTCGAGCACGCCCAGAATGCCATCCGCCCCGATCGCAGAGAAGGTTTCGGCCTGACGCACCGCATCGGCGGTCGTCGTTGCCGCAACCCCGGCGACCACCGGCACACGGCCCGCCGCCGCCTCCACCACCACCTCGACGATGCGGGTCTTCTGCGCCATGTCGAGATAGGCAAACTCGCCCGTCGATCCGAGCGGCGTCAGTCCATGCACGCCGGCCCTGATGAGATCGTCACACAGTCGCGCCAGCACCCTGTCCTTGACCTTGCCCGCCTCATCGACCGGCGAGACGAGATAGGGGAAGACGCCGTGAAAGTCATGGGTGCGCATCGACTGTGGTCCTCCGCCGGCGGCGACACCTGCCGCCCGGCAAAGGGTAGCGGGGCGTGCCCGCCGCCTGCAAGCCCCTTCAGCGCGGTGCCTTCGGCAACACCCAGCCCGGTCGCGGGAAATGGCAGGTATATCCGTTGGGCATCCGTTCGAGATAATCCTGATGCTCGGGCTCGGCTTCCCAGAAGTCTCCCGCCGGGGCAACCTCCGTCACCACCCTGCCCGGCCACAGGCCGGACGCCTCGACATCGCGGATCGTTTCAAGCGCCATGTCATGCTGGGCCGGCGAGGTATAGTAGATCGCCGACCGGTAGGACGGGCCATGATCGTTGCCCTGCCGGTTGGGCGTGGTCGGATCATGGATCTGGAAGAAATACTCAAGAATGCGCCGGTAGCTGATCACGGCCGGATCGAAAACAATCTCGATTGCCTCCGCATGGCTGCCGTGGTTGCGATAGGTGGCAAAGCGCACATCCCCGCCGGTATAGCCGACGCGGGTTGACAGCACGCCCGGCAACCGCCGGATCAGATCCTGCATGCCCCAGAAACAGCCGCCGGCCAGAACTGCCCGTTCGCTCATTGTCCGTCCTCCACCCTGTCGAGCCAGTCGCCGTAGCCCTCCTCGGCCATCCGCTCACGCGGGATGAACCGCAGCGAAGCCGAATTGATACAGTAGCGCAACCCTCCCCGCTCGCGCGGGCCATCAGGAAACACATGGCCAAGGTGGCTGTCACCATGGGCGGAGCGCACCTCGGTGCGGATCATGCCGTGGCTGGCATCGCGTTTCTCGACGACGTGAGCCTCATCGACCGGGCGGGAAAAACTCGGCCAGCCACAGCCGGAATCGAACTTGTCGGCCGACGTGAAGAGCGGCTCGCCAGACACGACATCGACATAGAGACCCGGTGCCTTGGTGTCGGTATATTCGCCGGTGAACGGCCGTTCGGTACCGTTCTGCTGCGTGACGCGATACTGCTCGGGGTTCAACCGGGCGAGTGCGTCCGGTGTCTTTGCATAACGGGTCATGGCTCTCCCTCTCCTTGCGCGCCTGCCTGCCAGAGATGGGGGCCCGATAGCGGGATGTAAACCCGGCGGCACCTATGACGTGTCGTGGACATGCGACCAAAGACCAAGACGGCGCTTGACAACAAACAAACACGCATGTTCGTTTGTTGGCTGACCATCGGTTCCCCCCGACAGCGAGCGTCCATGCTTCACCCGCGTCCCCGCCGTTCGCAGAAGGAACGCTCCGATGCGACGCGCACGCGCCTGTTGAATGCAACGGTCGATCTGATGTTCGACAAGGGCCTGGCCCATACCGCGACCAATGATGTCGCCGAAGCCGCCGGCGTCTCGCGCGGCGCGCTGACCCATCATTTCGAAAGCCGCGAGGATCTCGTCAGCAGCGCCATCGAGCACATGCTGCACGGCGTGATCGACGAGTTGCGCACCTTTACCGACGCTTTTGCCGCCCGCGAAGGCTCGTCCGACGAGATCATCGACTACCTCTGGTCGATGATGTCGAACCGCCTGTTCTACGTCACGCTCGAATACCTGCCCGAGGCACGGCACAACGACCTGTTCCGCAAGCGCCTGCTGCCGGTTGTCAGCCAGTGGCATGGCGCGCTCGATCGCATCTGGACCAGCCTCGCCGCGCGCTATCAGGCCGACCCGGAAAAGGTCCGGGCCCTGATGAACGGCACGTTGTGCCTGATGCGCGGCATGATCGCCCAGACCATCGTGCGCGATGACCCGCCCTACTACGACCGGCTTCTGGCCTTCTGGAAACAGTCGGTCGCCATGCAGCTGGCCGGCATGGACAAGGTGCAGGGCGCAAGCGTTCACCCGATGCGCGAGCGCAGCCGATGACCGCGCTGCTCACCCTTTCGAACCTGACCCGCGGGTTCTACGGCGTCCCCGTGCTGCGCGATGTCACGATGAGCGTGCGGGCGGGCTCGTTTACGGGGCTGATCGGCCCCAACGGTGCTGGCAAGTCGACGCTGTTCAACGTCGTCTCCGGCCTGTATCCGGCGGAACGCGGGCGCATCGTGTTCGACGGCCGGGACCAGACCAGCAGCGCCAGCGATGCACGGGTCAGGGCCGGGCTGGTCCGCAGTTTCCAGCTTGCGCGCGGCTTTCCCAAGCTGACGGTCTTCCAGCACCTGATGCTGCATGGCCCTGCCCAGCCGGGCGACCGGTTGTGGCCCTCACTGGCTGGAACGGCAGCCGTGCGAGACCATGAGGCGGCACTTGCTGAGGACGCGCTGGCGGTGGCCCGCCGCCTCCGGCTCGATCATGTCATCGACAACCCCGTCACCGCCCTGTCGGGTGGTCAGAAGAAGCTGCTCGAAATCGGCCGGGCGCTGATGTCGCGACCACGGATGATCCTGCTCGACGAGCCGATGGCCGGGGTAAACCCGACGCTGGCGGGCGAGATCGGCGATCATCTGACCGCGATCAATCGCGAAGGGATCACCATCCTGCTCATCGAACATGACATGGCGCTGATCCGCCGGCTGTGCGATCCGGTGATCGTGATGGCGGAAGGCGCGGTTCTGGCCGAGGGTCGTTTCGAGGCAGTTGCCGCAAACCCTGCCGTGCAGGAAGCCTATCTCGGGAGGCGGCATTGACGGTGCTCTCGGTCAGCGGCGCGGTTGCCGGCTACTCCCGCGAGGAACAGATCCTCAAGGGAACCTCGATCCGCGTCGAGCCGGGTGAGATTGTCTCGATCATCGGACCCAACGGGGCCGGCAAGTCGACGCTGCTGAAAGCGATTGCCGGGCTTCTGGCGCTTCAATCGGGCTCGATCATGTTCGCGGGGGGTGAACTGGCCGGAACCGACGCGTTGACCCGCGCCCGCGCCGGCATCGCCTTCGTGCCGCAGGAGCGCAACGTTTTTGGCACGCTGACGGTGGCCGAAAACCTCTCCATCAGCGCCTTTCTCGATCCTGCCGCTGCGACCGGTCGCAGTGACGATCTCTATGCCCGTTATCCGATGCTGGCGGCCAAGCGTGGTGCGCTCGCCCGTACGCTTTCGGGCGGCCAGCGCCAGATTCTCGCCATGGCGATGGGGCTGATGACCGCGCCCAGGCTGATGCTGCTCGATGAGCCGACCGCCGGCCTGTCGCCCAAGGCGGCAGACGAGCTGTTCGATGCGATCATCGCGCTCAACCGCGGCGGCATGCCGATCCTGATGGTTGAGCAGCATGCGCTCGAAGCGCTCGATATTTCGTCCCGAGCCTACGTGCTGGTCGCCGGCCGCAACGCCCGCGAGGGCGAGGGACCGGCGCTGGCCCGCGATCCTGACATCCGACGCCTGTTTCTCGGCGGGTAATCTTCCGCTGCCGCCGTGCCTGCCTGAAATGATGCCAACGCCTCTCACAGCAAGGACAAGACCCATGACGGACACGCGCTTCACATTGCATCGCAGAACCCTGCTGGCCGGCGCCTCCGCGCTTGCCGGTTCCCTCGCCCTGCCTGGCATCGTCCGGGCGCAGGCCGGGCCGATCAAGCTGGCCACCCTGACCCCTCTGACCGGCGCCGGCGGCCCCTATGGTCCGGTGATGGTCAAGGCGGTCAAAGCCGTCGTCGATGAGGTCAATGCCGCCGGCGGCGTGATCGGTCGCAAGATCGAGCTGATTTCGGAAGACGACCAGACCAACCCCGAAGCCGGCCTGCGCGCTGCACGCAAGCTGATCGACGTCGACAAGGTCTCGGCGATCATGGGAACCTGGGCCTCGTCGGTCACCACCGCGATTGCGCCGCTGTGCTGGGAATCGAAGACCTTCCTCGCCACCGTCTCGGGCGCCGATTCGATCACGCTGCTGCCGCATCAGGGCTATCTGATCCGCACCCAGCCGAACACGACGCTTCAGGGTCGCAAGTTCGGAGAATTCGCGCTCGAACAGGGTGCAAAGACCGTGTTCTTCCTGACCCCGCAAACCCCGTTTGCCGACAGCCAGTTCGCCAACATCAAGGCAGCGGTCGAAAAGGGCGGCGGCAAGGCCGAGCGGCTGATCTATGACGACAAGAAGCCGTCCTACCGCTCCGAAGTCGATCAGGCGCTGGCGGCCAAGCCCGACGCGCTGATCTTCGGCGGCTACACGCCCGATACCACCGTGCTGCTCAAGGACGTGTTCAAGGCCGGATATACCGGCAAGAAGATCGCCTTTGCCTATTCGGTCAACGCCAAGCTGCTGGAAGGCGTGCCGGCGGATGTCGCCGAAGGCATCTTCACCATCGCCCCCTCGCCGGCGGAAGGATCGGACGCGCACAAGCAGCTCGTCGCCAAGATCGGCGTTGCCAGCCCCGACCCCTACACCACGCAGGTCTACGACCAGATCAACCTGATCGTCATGGCCATCGCGCAGGCCAAGGACGCCAGCGGCGCCGCCATCAAGGATGCGATCCGCAAGGTCAGCCAGGCCTCGGGCGGTGAGAAGGTGACGAACGCGCTCGACGGGCTGAAGGCCATCGCGGCGGGCAAGGCCGTCAACTATGACGGCGCCTCCGGCCCGTGTGATTTCACCGATCAG
>CALCZO010000141.1 GCA_937903315.1 uncultured Alphaproteobacteria bacterium | reverse complement strand
TTCCGCCCCGGCGTCGCCGACAGGCTCGGCATCGGCTGGGCGGCGCTGAGCGCGGCCAATCCGCGGCTGGTCTATGCCAGCATCTCCGGCTTCGGACAGGACGGGCCGAATGCCGCCCGCCCCGCCTATGATCTTATCGTTCAGGCCCTGTCGGGCATCATGGCGGTGACCGGCGATCCCGCCGGCCCGCCGACGATGATCGGCGAGGCGGTCGGCGATGTCGTGGCTGGGCTGTTCGGCTCATGGGCGATCATGGCGGCGCTGGTCGATCGCGAGCGGACGGGCCAGGGACGGCATCTCGATATCGCGATGTTCGATTCGATGCTCGCTTTCCAGCCGCTGATCCTCGCCCGCACTCTGGCGACCGGTATCGCGCCGATGCGTGTCGGCAACCGCCATGCGCTCTCGGCACCGTATGGCGCTTTTGCGGCACGCGACGGAATGTTCGTGGTCGCCGTCCTCAACCCGAAGCTGTTTGCGGCGCTGGCCGGTGTCCTCGGCCAGTCCGGCCTGACGGCGGATCCGCGCTTTGCCACCGATTCCCTGCGGCTGGAGAACGAAGCGGCGCTACGCGCGATCATCGAGGCGTGGTCGGCGCACCGCAGCGCCGCCGAAGCCGTAGCCGCGCTCATTGCCGCCGGTGTCCCGGCCGCCGAAGTGCAGGACACCGTCGCCGCGCTGGCCATGGCCGCCGCGCGCCCCGTGGTCCAGCAAGTCGCGCATCCGGCGCTCGGCCCGATCAACGTGCCCGAACAGCCGGTCCGCTTTGCCGGCGTCAGCCGGGGCGGGTCCGCTTCCGCGCCACAGCTAGGCGCCGCTGGGCAGGCCGATGCCACCCCTGATACCCTGTGGAGACCGCGATGACTGACCTTCATCCCGCCGTCGATGCTGCGTTGGTCGAGGCCTGCGAGGCTTTCGCCCGCGATGTGCTGGAGCCTGAGGCGGCGCGGATCGACGCCGAAGGATTGTTTGCAACGCTGCATCGCCCGGCGCTGGCCGATCTCGGCATCATGGGGCTGAACCTGCCGGTCGAACTGGGCGGCGTCGGGGCCGATCCGTTCACGCTGTTCGAGTGCATCGCGCGGCTGTCGGGGGCCTGCGCGTCGACCGCGTCGATGTTCACCGCGCATTACCTGGCGACCGATTCGATCCAGTATGGCGGCAGCGAGGAGCAGAAGGCGCGACTCCTGCCCGATGCGGCGGCGGGCCGCACGCTCGGCGCTTTCGCTCTCACCGAGCCGGGCGCCGGCTCCAACCCCGCCGATATGACGACCCGCGCGGTGCGCGAGGGCGACGGTTACCGCATCACCGGAGCCAAGCAGTTCATTTCGAACGCGGCGGAAGCAGACTTTCTCGTCGTCTATGCCAAGACGGATATGGCGGCCGGCGCGCGCGGCATCTCGGCCTTCGTCGTCGAGCGCCGGCATGGCGGCATCACCACCGGCCCGGCGGAGCGAACGATGGGGCTGAAGGGCGGGCATGTGTTCGAGGTGTCGCTCGATGTCCATGTGCCGGAGACGAACCGTCTCGGGCCGGAAGGCTCGGGCTTCCGCACCGCACTGAAGACGCTTGACGCCGGGCGGCTCGATATTGCCGCCTGCTGCATCGGCATCGCCGAGGCGGCGTTCGCCCGTGCGCTCGACTGGGCGCGGACGCGCAAGGTCGGTGGCGCGCCGATTGCCGACTTTCAGGGGCTGCAATGGATGATCGCCGACATGGCGGTCGATCTTGCGGCGGCGCGCGGACTGGCGCTGGCCGCCACGACCAGGCGCGCCGCGCATCAGCGCTACAGTCTGGAAGCCTCGCAGGCCAAGCTGTTCGCCTCGGAGATGGCGGCCCGCGTCACCGACAAGGCATTGCAGATCCACGGCGGCTACGGCTTCACGCGCGATTTGCCGCTCGAACGGTTCGTGCGCGATGTCCGCATCATGCGCATTTACGAGGGCTCGTCGGAAGTCCAGCGCAACATCATCGCACGCACGCTGCTGGGCTGAATCATGCGCCATCTGCCTCATTCCGCCCGCATCGCCCGCCCGTGGAAGAACGGCGGAGGCGTTACCCGCGATGTGTTCACCGCGCCCGAAGGCGCCGGGCTTGACAGCTTCGACTGGCGCGTCAGCCTGGCCGAGGTCGCCAGCGACGGGCCGTTCTCGCGGTTTGACGGCATCGACCGGACCACGGCGATCCTGAGCGGGGCGGGGTTCTTCCTCACCGTCGACGGGCACCCCCATCGGCTGACGCCGGACAGTCCCGGGCTGGCCTATCCGGGCGATGCACCGGCGAGTGCCGCGCTGATCGGCGGGCCGGTGATCGATCTCAATGTCATGACCCGGCGGGCGCGGCACAGCCACAGCCTGCGCCGTGTGGTCCTCGATCAGCCTGCCGTGTTCGAGGCCGGTACAGCACTGGTGCTGTGGCAGGCCGGACGCGCGCGCGTCAGCAACGGAGCAACACCCGTCATGCCTGATCCGCTCGACGCGCTGGTGTTCGACGACGCGGCCCACCCTGCCTGCTGGCGCGTTGAGCCGGACGGCCCCATCGCGTTCTGGCTCGTCCGGATCCTGCCGACCCGCTGAGATCCCGCTGCCGATTGCGCAGGCCATGCGGCTGTGCTGTGGTGCGCCGCAGATAAGGAGCCTTTTCGATGACTGCTGAACAGCGCCTTGCCGCCCTTGGTCTGGTCCTGCCGCCCGTGCCGGTGCCGGTGGCCAATTACGTGCCGTTCCGACTTGCCGGTCAGTTTCTGTACCTCTCGGGACAGGGGCCGAAGCAACCGGATGGCACGTATCGCAAGGGCCGGCTCGGCGCGACCATGAGCATCGACGACGCCTATCTCGAAGCCCGGCAGGTCGGTTTGCAGCTTCTTGCCACCGCGCGCCAGGCGCTCGGCAGTCTCGATCGCATCGAGGCGGTGGTCAAACTCCTTGGCATGGTCAATGCGGAGCCTGACTTCAGTGACCATCCGAAGGTCATCAACGGCTGTTCGGATGTGCTGGTCGAAGTGCTTGGCGAAGCCGGACGCCATGCCCGCTCGGCCGTCGGCATGGGGTCGCTGCCAAATGGCATGGCCGTCGAGGTCGAGGTCATCCTGCTCGTTCGCCCGTAAGCGACAGGTTTTCCAGCGACAATCTGGAACGACATCGAGCTTTTGCTTGCTATGCGGGGCGCAGACCGCTATGCAGCCTGAGCCCGATACTTGTTTGGTTCCGGCGAATCGGCATCGCAGGCCGGTCATTCGGCAGGATTATCGGACGAAGCCGGCAGGACCGGCGGCTGGGGTAGGACATAGCGCACAACGTGGATGGTGGTCGGTAACGCTGCCTGACAGGTGTCGCTCCTGCCAAAGTCTGTGGTGAGATATGCAGCCGCCGGACATCAGCACCCGGCCTTTTCCCGGAACACCAGAGAGCCTTTATGAGACCTGGACAGAACAAGCGCATGCGGGGCCGCAGTCGTCGTGGCCCCAATCCGTTGACCCGTTCGTTTGAATCGAACGGCCCGGATGTCAAAATCCGGGGCACTGCCGCCCATATCGCGGAAAAATACGTCACTCTGGCGCGTGATGCCCACGCATCGGGCGACCCCGTCGCGGCGGAAAGCTATCTTCAGCATGCCGAGCATTACCTGCGCCTGATTGCTGCGGCCCAGGCCCAGCAGGTGCAGACCCAGCAGGCGGTGCAGAACGGCGGCCGGATCGAGGATATCGAGGACGGTTATGATGGCGACGACGAGTTTGAAAGCTCGGTGATGGATCGCTTCACCTTCCGCGCGCCGCAGATCCAGCATCCGCCCGGCTATATCGATCCCAACGGCGACCAGCCGCGCCAGTACTACCAGCCGCGTCAGTATGTGCCGGTGCGCAACGACGCCCCCCGACACGACCAGCAGCCGCGCGAACAGCGCGGCGACCGGCCGGACCGCGGCGAGCGGAGCGATTTCCGCCGCGATCGCAACGGCAACGAGTTCCGCCGTGACCGCAACGGCGAGCGTGGACAGCCGCGTTTCGAGCGGCCCGTGCCGGTCGAACCGGTCGAGGGCGAGGCGGCGCTGCCGTCCTTCATTACCGCCCCGGTGCGCATTCCGATCGAAGGGAACGCCGAAGCGCCGCGTGAGGCCATCACCATGGCGGATGGCGGCGAGGCTGGCGACGAGGCAGGGCGTTTCCCGCTCAGGGCTCGCCGCCGCCGCAATCGTCGCGGCCCGCGCGAGGATGGAGCACCCGAGGGGCAAGATGGCGGACAGGACGGCGGGCAGGACGCCGCTCCGGCCGATATTGCCGGCGAATAATCACCGCCATCGTCTGCCGCAGGACAGGAAAGGGCGCTGATAGGCGCCCTTTTTCATGTCAGGCCGTCAGGCGATCCCCCACCGCCACCGCGCCCGGCGCGATCACCTCAGCATAAACACCGCAATCGGCATGGCCGAACTCGCGTTGCAGCATGCCGACAACGTCGAGATCGCGGATGCCGCGGACCGGATCGGCATGGGTCGCGGCGCAGCGCTCGGTGCGCTTGATCACGCGAAGACGGGCGCTGCCCAGACCGATTTCCCGGCCGACGAGATCGAATTCGCCCCACGGCGGCAGTCCTTCGACGCCGATGTTGGCACGGAACCGGCGGGGCTCCAGCGCCCGCACGCCGAGCTTGGCGGCCAGTGCGCGCAAGCTGGCGAGGTTGATCAGCGAGACGAACCCCGAGCGCGAATCCATGAAGCGAAAGCCCGCCGGGGCAGCAAGGACCTGTGGCGCGCCGCGCAGGACATCGGCATAGGTCGCGGCAAGGAACATCTCGACTGTCGCGCGCCCCTCCCCGGTCGCCAGATCGCCAGCCGCCACCAGTCGCCCGTCCTGCCGGATGGTGAGCACGCCGGTTGCATCGTCGTAGTGGGTCTGGAGCCGGGCCAGTTCGGGATAGCGCATCAGCACCAGGAACTTGAACTTCGGCTGATGCTCGGGCGCAGCGGGATCGAACCCTGACGGGCCATTCTCGACCGCAAACAGCCGGTCGCCGGGGAAATGCGCGCCGGCGTTCAGCATTGCACGATCGAGCGGCTGGGGCGACAGGCCCTTGACGGGATAGCGGTCGAGAAAGGCAATCGTGGCATCAGCCATAAGCTGGCGGCTCCCTCAAATGGTCTGGCTGCGACACTCTGGCAGAGGTCTTTCATTCGCGCCAGCCGCTCCCCACATGGGGATCAGGGACGCCGCTTGCCGGGTCCATCACCTGAACAGTGCCGCCGCTTGCCGGGGCGCGATCTCTGCTTGATGAGGGATGACGATGAATTTTGACAAATACACCGAACGGGCACGCGGTTTTGTCCAGGCCGCCCAGACCATTGCCTTGCGTGAAGGCCACCAGCAGTTCTCGCCCGAACATCTTCTCAAGGCCCTGCTCGATGATGATCAGGGCATGGCGGCCGGGCTGATCGACCGCGCGGGCGGCGATTCGCGCGCGGTGCGCCGTGCGGCCGAACTGGCCCTGTCCAAGCATGCCAGGGTCGGCGGCGCGGGCGGCGGACAGGTCTATGTCACGCCGGCGCTGGCGCGTGTGTTCCAGGCTGCCGAACAGGCCGCCGAGAAGGCCAAGGACAGTTTCGTCACCGTCGAGCGGATGCTGTTGGCGCTGGCGCTGGAAAAGGAAACCGAAGCCGGCAAGGCACTGGCGCAGGGCGGGGTCAACGCACAGGCGCTGAACGGCGCTATCGAGGCGATCCGCAAGGGCCGGACCGCCGATTCGGCCACCGCCGAGAACCAGTATGACGCGCTGAAGAAATACGCCCGCGATCTGACCGAGGCGGCACGGAGCGGCAAGCTCGATCCGGTGATCGGCCGGGACGAGGAAATCCGCCGCACGATTCAGGTGCTGTCACGCCGGACCAAGAACAATCCCGTCCTGATCGGCGAGCCCGGCGTCGGCAAGACCGCCATTGTCGAGGGCCTCGCGCTGCGCATCGTCAACGGCGACGTGCCCGAAAGCCTCAAGGACAAGGCGCTGCTGGCGCTCGACATGGGCGCGCTGATCGCCGGTGCCAAATACCGCGGCGAGTTCGAGGAGCGGCTGAAGTCGGTCCTCAACGAGGTGACCGCCGCCGAAGGCGAGATCATCCTGTTCATCGACGAGATGCATACGCTGGTCGGTGCCGGCAAGGCGGACGGGGCGATGGACGCCTCCAACCTGCTCAAGCCCGCCCTCGCCCGCGGCGAACTGCACTGCGTCGGGGCCACCACGCTCAATGAATACCGCAAGCATGTCGAAAAGGACGCGGCGCTGGCCCGCCGGTTCCAGCCGGTGTTCGTCAGCGAGCCGACGGTGGAGGATACCGTCTCGATCCTGCGCGGGCTGAAGGAGAAATACGAGCAGCACCATGGCGTGCGGGTTACCGATTCGGCGCTGGTCGCTGCCGCGACCCTGTCGAACCGCTACATTACCGACCGCTTCCTGCCCGACAAGGCGATCGATCTCGTCGACGAGGCGTCGGCACGGCTGCGGATGCAGGTCGATTCCAAGCCCGAAGCGCTCGATTCCATCGACCGCGAGATCATCCGGCTCAGGATCGAGCAGGAAGCCCTGAAGAAGGAGACCGACAAGGCCTCCAAGGACCGGCTGGCGCGGCTGAGCGGCGAACTCGCCGATCTCGAAGAGCGGTCCAACGCGCTTACCGCCGCCTGGCAGGCGGAGAAGGGCAAGCTCGGCAAGGCGGCGGACCTCAAGAAATCGCTGGATCAGGCGCGCACCGATCTGGCCGGCGCCCAGCGCAAGGGCGAGTATCAGCGCGCCGGGGAACTCGCCTACGGCATCATTCCGGGTCTTGAAAAGCAGCTCGCCGAGATCGAGGCGGCGGGCGGCGGCGGCATGCTGGAGGAGGCGGTGACGCCTGACCACATCGCCGGCGTCGTCTCGCGCTGG
>CALCZO010000140.1 GCA_937903315.1 uncultured Alphaproteobacteria bacterium | reverse complement strand
CGAGGCGCGCGTGCGCCGCCGGCTCGAACGGCAGCACGGCGAGAACGTGGTCGAAATAGGCCCGCATGGCGCGCGCGCGCCCCGGACGCCAGCCCCACACCGTGGGCGAGACGTAATCGATGATCGGGACCGACGGCACGGCCGCGCGGATTTTCCGTGCCACGCGATGGGTGAAGTCGGGGCTGTCGATCAGCACCACGACGTCCGGCGCTTCGGCAATGGCCGCAGCGGCCGTGCGGCGGATGCGCTCCAGCAGGGTCGGCAGGCGACGAAGGACCGGCAGGAAGCCCATGACCGCGATATCGGCCATCGGAAACAGGCTTTGCAGCCCTTCGGATTCCATACCCGCACCGCCGACGCCGACAAACCGGACATTCCAGCGGCTGGTGCGCAGGGACCGCATCAACTTGGTCCCGAGCGCATCGCCCGAGGGTTCACCAGCCACCACAAAGACCTTCAGCGGCCCGCCGGTGCCAGCGGTCATGGGTCAGCTCTCCGCGTCGCGACGCGGCTGGCAAATCGCGCGGTCCCCGCCGACACGGATGAAATCGAGAATTTCCTCAACCTGGGCGTGGCCCTTGAATTCCGCCGCGACATCCTCGACCCGCTCCTTCAGCGTGCCTTCTTCGGCAAACAGCAGCCGATAGGCACGACGCAGGTCGTGGATTGCCTCGCGCGAGAAATTGCGACGGCGCAGGCCGACCATGTTCAGCCCGGCCAGATGGGCCCGGTTGCCGATCGCCAGCCCGTAGGGGATCAGGTCGTTTTCCATCCCCGTAAAGCCGCCGACGAACGAGTGCTGGCCGATGCGGGTGTACTGGATCACCCCGGCGCCGCCGGCGCAGATGGCAAAATCGTAGACCGTGACATGGCCGGCGAGCAGCACGTTGTTGACGAGAATGACGTTGTTGCCGACATGGCAATCATGGCCGATGTGCGCGTTGGCCAGAAAGGCGCAGTTGTCGCCGATCACCGTCTTGAAGCCGCCGCCTTCGGTGCCCGGGTTGATCGTCACGCCCTCGCGGATGATCACATTGGACCCGATGCTGAGCGTCACCGGCTCGCCATGATATTTCAGGTCCTGTGGCTGGTGACCCACCGACGCGAACGGAAATATCCGGGCATTCGGGCCGATCGTCGTCGCCCCGGCCACGGCAACATGACTTTTCAGGATCGCGCCGTCGCCCAGCCGGACCTCGGGACCGATGTGGCAGAAGGGTCCGATCTCGCAATCGGCTCCGATGATCGCGCCATCTTCGATGACAGCGGTGGGGTGGATCTTGCCGGACATCAGATCTCCACGAGCATGGCGCTGACTTCGGCCTCAGCAACCTTCTGGCCGGCCACCATGGCCACCCCGCTGAACCACCACATGTTGCGGCGATGAGCCGTCTTGGTCATGTGATATTCGAGCGTATCGCCGGGAATCACCGGCTTTCTGAACTTCACGTTGTCGATGGTCATGAAATAGACGGCACGCAGCTTCGTGCCGGGCGGCCGCGACGCCACGCACATGGCGCCCGCCGTCTGGGCCATGCCCTCGATCATCAGAACACCGGGCATGATCGGCTGGGCGGGAAAATGGCCGCTGAACTGCGGCTCGTTCGCCGTCACATTCTTGATGCCGACGCCGCTTTCGTCGCCCTTCACATTGATGATCTTGTCGACCAGCAGGAACGGATACCGATGCGGCAACAGATCCATCAGCCGCTGGATGTCGATATACCCGAGTTCGCTCCCCTGTTCCGTCATGCCCGCCTCTTGTCGTGGTTCCCGGCAGCTTGTCGCTCGCCTCAGTCCTTCTTCCGCTCAGCGAGACGCGACAGCGCCGCGACCTCGCGCATCGTCTGGCGGGCATTCTTGGCCGGAGAGCCAAGGTATCGCCCACCCGCCGCCAGATTGCTCATGACGCCCGACTGGGCACCCACCTGCGCGCCCATGCCGATGCGGATATGGCCGGCAATACCGACCTGCCCGCCGAGCACGACGTAATCCTCCAGGGTCGACGACCCGGAAATGCCAACATGCGAGACGATGACGCAATGACGCCCGACCGTCACGTTGTGGCCAATCTGGACGAGGTTATCGATCTTGGTGCCCTCACCGATCACCGTATCACGGGTGGTGCCGCGATCGATGGTGGTGTTGGCGCCGATCTCGACATCATCCTGAACGATGACCCGGCCGACCTGCGGGACCTTGAGATGCCCGCCAGGCCCCATGGCAAATCCGAATCCGTCCTGTCCCAGCCGCGCGCCGGGATGAACGATCACGCGGTTGCCGATAAAGCAATGCTGGAGCGTGACGCCGGGGCCGATCGATGAATCACGGCCGATCTTCACCCCCTGCCCGACCAGCGCACCCGAACCGACCACCGTCCGTGCGCCGATTTCGGCGCCGGGTCCGATCACCGCGCCGGGATCGACGGTGACGCCATCTTCCAGCCGGGCGGTCGCATGCACGAATGCGCCCGGCGAAACGCCGACCGCGCCGAATTGCGAGCCGGGGCACAGCGCCGCGGGATACAGCCGCCCCGCCGCGCGAGCATAGGCCCGGTACGGCTCGTTCGAGACCAGCGCCACGACACCGGGAGCGAGTTTCTCGACCAGCCGCGGCGCGATGAAACAGGCGGTCGCGCCGGTTGTTGCGGCCGCTTCGGCATAGGCGGGGTTTTCGAGAAAGGTCAGGTCCCCCGCCCGCGCGCTTTCGAGCGGCGCGACGGAATCCACCGTCAGGGTACGATCCACCGATGCATCGACGCTGGCGCCGGTCCATTCAATCAGGGTCGCGATGGTCACGCGCTCGGGCGCAGGGAAAAAGGCCGGAGCCGTCATGCTAACGTCCTGAAAGGCCGGTGGCAGAGCGATCCGCCCTGCCACACTGCAACGCTTAGAACCGGGCGCCGCCGGAGAAGCGGAAGGCCTGAAGCTGATCCTTGCCGAAGCGCAGACCAGTGGTCGGATCGAGCAGACCCTTGTCCTTGGTCAGGGCATAAGCGTAGTCGAACCGGATCGGCCCGAGCGGCGACTGCCACAACACGCTGGCACCGACCGACGACCGGATCATGTTCTTGTCACGCACGTTGGCGCATTCGCTCTGCGGAGCAAACAGGGTTGATCCAGACAGGGCACACACCCCGCCAGCCCCGACGCCGTCGATCACGCCGTTCTGGTTGATGTCGAAATAGCGGGCACCCTTGTAGCCGAAGACCGTGCCGGCATCGGCGAACACCGCGCCGCGCAGGCCCAGTTCCCGCGGCAGGAACGGAATGTCGAACTGCGCTTCGGCCGAGACGCCGTAATAGGACGTTCCACCCAACGAATTGCCCGACGGATCGGCGTTCATGTCGCGCGGACCGATACCGCCCGGCGAGAAGCCGCGCACCAGCGTCGGTCCAAGGAAGAAGTGATCGATCATGCGGACATCGCCGCCGACGCTTCCCAGAGCGCCCTTGGTGCCGCCGCCGAAGCCGGCGATGTGACCACCCTGAACGCGCAGGATACCGGTGATCTCATCCGAGATCGGATAGTAATAGCGCATGTCGCCGGTAAAGCGGAAGAACTTGCTGTCGCCGCCAAGGCCGGCGACTTCCGGACGCAGTTCGGCGTAGATGCCGCTGGTCGGATTGCGCGGGTTGTCGAGCGAATTATAGAGGAAGGTCAGGCCGGCCAGCGACGTGATCGTCGAGCCCTGCGCTTCCTTCACCGCGATCGACGCCTCGCCGTTGTACATGCAGTAGTTCAGGCCGTTGACGGTGGTAATTCCGTCGCCAAGCGGGCTGCTACAATCGTTGTACGGACGGTCATATTCGTTCGGGATCGTCAGCTTCTGCGAATACAGCGAATACCGCACGCCGACCGAGAATTCCTCGTTGAACGGCAGCGACATACGCAGCGTACCACCGGTGGTGCGGGTTTCATGCCGCGCGAACTGGCTGTTGAACGTCTGCTTGGAGAAGATATCGAACCCGGCCGCCAGACGACGGTCCAGGAAGAACGGCTCGGTGAACGAGAACTCCGCGCCGCGAGCGCGCTGGCCGTTCGACACCGAGACCTTCACGAACTGGCCGCGACCGAGGAAATTGTTTTCCTGAATCGATGCCTCGGCCAGCATGCCGTCCGTGGTCGAGTAGCCGCCGGCGATCGAGAACGACCCGGTCGACTGATCCTCGACATCCACGTTGACGACGACGCGATCGGGGGCGGAGCCCTGCTCGCTCGACACCTTGACGGTCTTGAAATAGCCCAGCGCCTTCAGGCGACGTTCGGCACGGTCAACATAAACCTTGTTATAGGCATCGCCCTCGCCCATCTCGAATTCGCGGCGGATGACGTTGTCGCGGGTGCGGGTGTTGCCGCGCACGTTGATGCGCTCGACATAAACGCGCGGGCCTTCCTCGACCGAATAGACGATGTTGACGGTCCGGGTTGCGGGATCACGGTCGCCGCGCGGGCGGACCTGGGTAAAGGCGTAGCCGCGCTTGGCGGTTTCGCCAGCCAGCGCCTCGACCGACTTTTCGACCGCCTCGGCATTGTAGACATCGCCGGTCGAGGTGCGGACGACGCGGCGCAGCTGCGCGGAGTCGACATCGCGGACGCGGGAATCAACGTCGACACCGGCGACGCGATACTGCTCGCCTTCCTCGATGGCGATGGAAACGACATAGCCCTTCTTGACCGGATCATATTCGGCACCCGAGGACAGCACGCGGAAATCCGCATAACCGTTCTTGAGATAGAAGCGGCGAATGCGGTCGAGATCCGACGCCAGACGGTCCGGATCATAAATGTCGGTGCTCTTGAAGAAGCCGAACAGGCCCGATTCCGACGTCTCCATGAGATTGCGCAGCTTGCCGGCCGAATAGGCGCGGTTGCCGACGAACTCGATCGCGGAAATACCGGTCTTGGAGCCTTCCTTGATGACATAGGTGACGTCGACGCGGCCATTCGCGGCGGTCGCCGTGCGGGCCGAAATCTGCGCGTCGCCACGCCCCGACCGGCGATAGATCTCCATCAGCCGCTGCACGTCGTTGTCGACGAGCGCCTGGCTGTAGGGGCCGCGCGACCGGCTCTGGATCTCGCCCTGCAGCAGCTCGGTCTTGACCTTGCTGTTGCCCTCGAAGCTGACGCGGTTGATGACGGTATTTTCCGTCACGCGGACCACGACACCATTGCCGGCGCGCGAAATCCGCACATCCGAGAACAGGCCGGTGGCATAAAGGTCCTTCATCGCCTGATCGATCCGGGCCGCCGTATACGACTGGCCGGGCGCGAGCTGGAGGTAGGAGCGGATCGTGTCCGTGTCCGTCCGGCTGTTGCCCTGAACGGTCACTGTCTGCGCAAAGGCAGGAGCGGTCAGCACCACAGATGCCAGCGCGCCGACAAGTCCTACTGTCAAGAGTCCCTTCGACCGGCGCGCTTTTGGCGTGCGCGTTGCAGTCGAAGTGTCCCGATCAATCGCCATCATCATCGCTTCGCCTATTTCTGCGGACCAGAATTCATCTTGTTTTATGGGCATGAACCCCGAACACGGGGATGCAAGCCGCACGACGCCAAGTCAAATCTTAACGCCGCTTCATGCTTCTAACCGCTCACGCGATCAATGCAACCACCAAAAGCCAGAAACCGGCCATTTTCGGCCGGTCCGTGGCTGCGACGACACGTTAGCCCCGCTGGAGCTGGACGATATCGTTGATGGTCACGAACAGCATCAGCATGCCGACCAAAACCAGACCGATTCTGAAGCCCATTTCCTGCGTGCGGCGGCTCAACGGTTTGCCGAACACCGCTTCAACAGCATAGAACATCAAGTGCCCGCCATCCAAAAGCGGGATGGGAAGAAGATTAACAAAACCGATAGAAATCGACAGGATCGCAGCAAGCGTCAGCAACGATACAAAGCCCGATTCGGCAACCTTGCCAGAGACTTGGGCGATTCGGATCGGGCCGGAAAGCTGATCGGCCTTCTCGCGCCCGGCAATCAGGCCGCCGATGTACTTGACCGACTGGGTGATCACCGAGCCGATCTGTTCGACGCTGAGCGCCGAGGCTTCGGGCAACGTATGGTAGACGATATGCTGATGCTCGGGCTGGGTGGACGAGGTAACGCCCAGCGTTTTTGACCGCAGGATTCCGAAGGCCGTCTTCTGTTCGGTCAGGCGCGGCTCGGCGGTCACGGTCAGCACGGAACTGCCGCGCACGATCTCCATGCTCAGCGGCCGATCGTCGCTGTTGACGACCAGCCGGCGAACATCCTCGAACGTCCGGGTCGTCTCGCCGTTGATCGAAACGACGCGGTCGCCGCCCTTGATGCCGGCCTTGTCGGCAGGCGATTCGGCCACCACGGTCTCGATCACCGGATCGACCATGTAATGGCCCGAGAACATGAACGCGGCGACGAACACGAAGAACGCGAGAATGAAGTTGAACACCGGGCCGGCCGCGACAATGGCCGAGCGCTGCCAGATCGGCTTGAACTGGAAGGCCGTACGACGTTCCTCACTGGTCATCGCAGACGCAGCCTCGTCATCGGGCATGCTGGCGCCGTTGAGATCACCGCGGAACTTGACATAGCCGCCAAGCGGAATGGCGCAGATTTTCCATTCGGTTCCATGGCCATCGCGCCAGCCGAGCAGCTTCGGGCCAAAACCGATGGAAAAGGCCTCGACGCCGACGCCGCACCAGCGGCCGATCAGGTAATGGCCGAGTTCGTGCACGAAAATGACCAGAGCGAGCACAAAAAAGAACGGGCCGAGATAACCCAGAAGCGACCAGGCGTGACCACCGAGCGTCGCAAGCATGTCTGACAAATCCGTATCCTCCGACTGCCCCGGCCACACAGCGGCCAGAAGCGACATTCGGCACGTTAGGTGCCACGGCGGGAGGACGACGACAACACCTCGAACGCCCGGATGCGGGCGATGCGGTCGATCTCGATCGCCTCCGCAATCGTTTCCGGACCAGCCAGAGCGGACATTGACGGCAGATTCATGACCGTTTGCACACTTTTAACTATATCCGCAAATCCGATGCGCTTTTCGAGAAAAGCGGCGACGGCAACCTCGTTCGCGGCGTTCAGCACGGTCGGCATCGCCCCCCCTGCCCTGAGCGCCGCCCGCGCCAGAGCCAGCGCGGGAAAGCGGTCGTGATCGGGCGCGAAGAACTCCAGCCGGCCGATCGCCACCAGATCGAGACGGGCGGCGCCACTGTCGCTGCGCTCGGGCCAGGCGAGGCAATGGGCCATCGGCACGCGCATATCCGGCACCGCCATGCCGGCGTTCACGCTGCCGTCGGTGAAGGTGACAAGGCCATGGATGGCTTGCTGGGGATGGACCAGAACGTCGAGCCGCTCCTCGGCAATGCCGAACAGATGGTGGGCCTCGATCAGCTCCAGCCCCTTGTTCATCATGGTGGCGGAATCGACCGAAATCTTGGCGCCCATCGAGAAATTGGGATGACGCAGCGCCTGCTCCACCGTTGCGGCGGCAATCTCCTGCCGCGACCAGGTGCGGAACGGCCCGCCCGATGCGGTCAGTGCAATCCGCTCGACATCGCGCATCGACGCATTGCCGAGCGCCTGAAACACCGAATTGTGCTCGGAATCGAGCGGCAGGATCGTCGCGCCGTTGACGCTGGCAATCCGCAGCACCGCCGCGCCGGCCGAGACCATCGCTTCCTTGTTGGCCAGCGCGACAATGGCGCCCGCCTTCAAGGCTGCACAGGTCGGCTCAAGCCCGGCAATGCCGGTGATGGCGGCGACCATCCGGTCCACCGGCCGTGCGGCGGCTTCGCAGACGCCGCTCTGCCCGGCCATCGGCTCGATGCCGGAACCGGCCAGCGCGTCCTTGAGGTCTCGGTAGCCTGCCGGATCGTGGATGGCGGCGCAACGGGCGTCGAGATCGCGGGCAAGACGCGCCAGCGCGGCGACATTGCGCCCCCCGGCGACCGCCTCGACCCGGTAGCGACCGCCCCGCTGGCGGATGACAGCGGCGGCGCTGGAACCGATCGATCCGGTGGCTCCCAGAATCGAGACGGAAACCGGCGCCGCTACCACTGCAACAGACCTTCGGCGATGCGCCCCGCACCGCCTCGCGCGAAGCCGATCAGTGCGGCCAGCACGATCGCAACCGCAAAACCGTCGAGCCGATCGAGAAACCCGCCATGGCCGGGAATCAGGCTGCCGGCATCCTTGACGCCGAATCGGCGCTTGAGAAATGACTCGAACAGATCGCCGTAAACAACCGTGATGCCGAGACAGAGCGACACGAAGGCATTGGTTGCCGTGATCGTCTGACCGAGCGCGACGAGAACGAGCATGCTGGCCAGCGTGCCCGAGAGCAGCCCGCCGACCACGCCGGACCACGTTTTCTTGGGGCTGATGCGCGGCGCGAATTTCGGTCCTCCGAACGTGCGGCCGGCAAAATAGGCGCCGATGTCGGTCATCCAGACGACGGCGAACATATAGACGATGGCGACAAAACCAAGCCATCCGGTGCCGCGCACGGCGATCGTGCACCAGACCAGCAGCGCCGCATAGACAAAGCCCACCGCCAGCCAGCCGCGCGGCGCGCCCGGTGCCGGCAGCACCAGCACCGCGATCAGCCCGGCGACGGCGGCCGTCACCACCATCGGCGTTGCGCCGGGAATGACGCCATCGACCACCATCACCACGCCAAGCGCAGTGACGGCCAGGGCCAGATTGCGGGCCTGATCGGCCGCGACAATGCCGCCCCACTCGTAGGCAACCGCGCCGGCCAGCACGACCCAGACAAGCGCGAAGGCGATGCCGCCGACATAGGCACTCACAAGGGCGGCAACAGCCATCAGGACGGCGGAGACGACACGCTGTGTCAGTTCACTGCGGCCGCGCAGCCCCTCGCCCGCCATCACAGCCCGCCAAACCGCCGCGTGCGCGTGCCGTATTCGGCAAGGCAGGCGTCGAGCGCGGTCCGGTCGAAATCGGGCCACAGGACCGGGGTGAAGACAAATTCCGCATAAGCCGATTGCCACAGCAGGAAGTTGGAGATCCGCTGTTCGCCCGAGGTGCGGATGATCAGGTCCACATCGGGCAGCCCGGCGGTCAGCAATTCGCCGGCCAGCGCCTCCTCATCGACGGCGTCCGGCGAGATGGTCCCGGCGCGCACCTTCTGCGCCAGCGCGCGGGCGGCGTGGGCAATCTCCTGCCGGGCTCCGTAATTGAAGGCCACAGCCAGCGTCAGCCCGGTGCAGGCGGCTGTCTTGGCCTCGGCCTCTTCCAGCAGGGCGACGAGATCGGACGCCAGTCCGGCCCGTTCGCCGATGATCCGCACCCTGATGTTGCGCCGCGCCAGATCGGCCAGATCGGAGCGGATGAACAGCCGCAGCAGGCCGAGCAGATCGGCGACTTCCGAGGCCGGACGCGACCAGTTCTCGGACGAGAAGCTGTAGATGGTCAGGAACGGAATGCCGAGTTCGGCGCAATTGCGCACCGTGACACGCAACGCCTCGACGCCCGCGCGGTGGCCTAACCCCCGCGGCAGTCCGCGCTGGTTGGCCCAGCGGCCGTTGCCATCCATGATGATGCCGACATGCCGCAAGCCGAACGGACCCGTTCCACCAGCGCGGGCGGCGGGTTCATGCTCGACAAGGATGCGGGCAGCCTGTTCCATGCTGGCACGGTGCTCCGGTCAGACCTGCATGATTTCTTTTTCCTTGTGGGCGAGCGCGCCATCAATCTCGCTGATGGTCTGGTCGGTCGCCTTCTGGACCTGATCGTGGGCGCGGGTGGCGTCGTCTTTCGCCATCTTGCCGTCTTTTTCGAGCTTCTTGAGCAGTTCCATGCCGTCGCGGCGGACATGGCGGGCAGCGACACGCGCGGCCTCGGCATACTTGTGCGCGACCTTGACCATTTCCTGACGGCGCTGCTCGTTGAGTTCGGGAATGCGTAGGCGGATGACCTGTCCCTCGGTGTTGGGATTGAGACCGAGCGAGGAATCGCGAATGGCCTTTTCGACCGGATGGACCATGCTGCGGTCCCAGACCTGGACGGAGAGAAGGCGCGGCTCGGGCACCGAGACGGTGGCGACCTGCGCAATCGGCATCCGCGCGCCATAGGCTTCCACCTCGATCGGATCGAGCAGATTGGCCGACGCGCGGCCGGTGCGCAACGATCCGAGATCATGCTTCAGCGAAGCCACAGCGCCCTGCATGCGGCGCTTGATGTCGTTGAGATCAAAGGTATCGGTCATGGCATCCTCTTAATCGACTGCACTCTCGTTACGCCGGAATGCCGTGGTCCTGCAAGTATTGCCCGGCGGCAATTCACCGGCCAACCGTCGTCCCCTCGCCGGAACCGGTCAGGACACGGCCGAGCGCGCCGCTCTGGTGGAGCGAAAAGACAATGATCGGCAGGTTGGCATCGCGCGCCAGTGCAAAGGCGGCGGTGTCCATCACCTTGAGGTCGCGGGCGATGACCTCGTCGTAGCTGACGCGCTCGTAACGGGTCGCGGTCAGATCCTTCTTCGGGTCGGCGGTATAGATGCCGTCCACCTGCGTCGCTTTCAGCATCACGTCGCACCCCAGTTCCGCCGCGCGCAACGCGCCGCCGGTGTCGGTGGTGAAGAACGGATTGCCGGTGCCGCCGGCCAGAATGACGATGCGGCCCTTCTTGAGATGGTCCGAGGCCTGCTGGCGGGTGTAGGTTTCGACGACTGACGGCATGGCGACGCCGGACATCGCGCGGGCCGAATGGCCGAGCGCCTCGACCTGCGCCTCAAGCGCGATCGCGTTCATCACCGTGCCGAGCATGCCCATCGAGTCGGCAGCCGGACGCGACAGGCCCATGCCCGACATCTGTGCCCCGCGGAAGATGTTGCCGCCGCCGATGACAACCGCGATCTCGACGCCGAGATGGGCCGCCTCGACGAGATCGGCGCAGATCTGCCGCACGGTCGGCTGGTGGATACCGAAGGATTCCGGCCCCATCAGCGCTTCGCCGGAGAGTTTGACGAGGGCGCGCTTGTACATCGGCTTGGTCTGGCTCACGGGCGATCCTCCAGCAGTGTGCTTACAAAAAAAGGGCGGCTCGGCGCCGCCCTTTCCTGCCCCTCAAACGGGAAGCGGATGCTCAGGCGCCGGCAGCCTTCTTGACCTCGTCGGCGAAGTCAGAGACTTCTTTCTCGATTCCCTCGCCAAGCGCAAACCGGACGAAGCCCTTCAGCGTCACCGGGGCGCCGGCCGTCTTTGCCGCTTCATTCACGGCCTGCAGAACGGTCTTTGCATTGTCGTGGATGAACGGCTGATCAACAAGGCACACCTCCTTGTAGAAGGTCTTGATGCCGCTCTCGACGATCTTCTCGATCACGTTGGCCGGCTTGCCCGACGCGGCGGCCTTCTCGGTCAGCACCGCCTTCTCGCGCGCAACAATCGCCGGGTCCATGCTGGAAGCATCGAGCGCGGCGGGGTTGGTGGCGGCGACATGCATCGCGACCTGACGGCCGAGCGTGGCCAGCTGGCCAGCGTCGCCCTTCGATTCCAGTGCGACCAGAACCGCGATCTTGCCAAGGCCGTCGACCACCTGATTGTGGATGTAGGCCGCAACAACGCCCTCGGCGACCGACAGGCCGGCGACGCGGCGCAGCGTCATGTTCTCGCCAACGGTGGCAACGGCATTGGTGATCGTATCGGCAACGGTGCCGCCGGCGGGATAGGCAGCCGCCTTCAGCGCCTCGATCTCGTCCGCACCCTTGAGCGCGATGCCGGCAACGTTGCGCACGATGTCCTGGAACTGCTCGTTGCGGGCAACGAAGTCGGTCTCGGAGTTGACCTCGACCACCACGCCGCGCGTCCCGGCGACGGCGGCGGCAACCAGCCCCTCAGCGGCGACGCGGCCGGACTTCTTGGCCGCCTTCGACAGGCCCTTCTTGCGCAGCCAGTCGACCGCCGCTTCAAGATCGCCATTGGTTTCGTTCAGCGCGCCCTTGCAATCCATCATGCCGGCGCCCGTTTTCTCGCGCAGCTCCTTGACCAGCGCGGCGGTAATCTCTGCCATAGGAATAATCCTTTTTCAGTCGTGACTTATCTTGCGTTCTTAAAGCGAAGCCCGGGCCGCTCCACGCGCCCGGGCCCGCCGATCATTGCTGACCTGCCAGTGGGATCAGGCGAGAAACGCGCGCGCTTTCTCGATCCAGCCCTCACGGCCGATACGGCCATGCAGCTTGAGATCACCGTCAAGACCGGCCTCGTCGGCAGCACCCATGCTGGCAAACTGCCAGAAATGGAAGATGCCGGCGTCGTTGAGCTTCTTCTCCAGCTCGGGGCCGAGACCGCCCAGCTTGGTCAGATCGTCAGGCGCGCCACGCGGGGCGGCGAGACGTTCGAACACGAAATCGGCACCCATGGCGGCGACGGGAAGCTCCTCGACCGCCGGCGCTTCGGCCTCGCCGACGTCGATGCCCATGTCGGTCGCGCCGCGGCCGATGCCATCGATCGCCGCGCGGGCAATCAGATCGCAATAGAGCGCGATGGCGCGGCCCGCGTCGTCATTGCCCGGAACCGGGAAGGTAACGCCGTCGGGATCGCAGTTGGTATCGATGATCGCCACCACCGGGATGTTGAGGCGCTTGGCCTCCTGCAGCGCAAGCTGCTCCTTGTTGGTGTCGATGACGAAGATCAGGTCGGGCGTGCCGCCCATATCCTTGATGCCGCCGAGCGCCTTTTCGAGCTTTTCCTGCTCGCGCGAGAGCATCAGCCGCTCTTTCTTGGTCAGGCCGACGGCGCCGGCGGCGAGCATCTCGTCAACCTTGCGCAGGCGCTGGATCGAGGCGGAAATCGTCTTCCAGTTGGTCAGCATGCCGCCGAGCCAGCGCGAATTGACGTAGTACTGCGCGCAGCGCCGGGCGCTGGCGGCAATCTCGTCCTGCGCCTGGCGCTTGGTGCCGACGAACAGGATACGGCCGCCACGGGCAACGGTATCGCTGACCGCCTGAAGCGCGCGCTGCAGCATCGGCGCGGACTGGCTCAGGTCGATGATGTGAATCTTGTTACGGACGCCATAGATGTACTGAGCCATCTTGGGGTTCCAGCGGTGGGACTGATGGCCGAAATGGGCACCAGCCTCCAGCAGCTGCCGCATCGAAACGTCGGGCAACGCCATAGGTCTTCTCCGGTTAGATCCTCCGCGAGACAAAGCCGGGCGACCCGGCACCGAACGGCCGAAACCTGTTCTCGCGTGTGTGATGCGGCTGCTTAAGCGCAAACGGGGCGAAAAAGCAAGGGGCTATTCGCCCCCTGACCGGTGTCGGCCGACATTTGCCGTCAGTCGACGTCCTCGACGCTGACCGGTCCCTCGCCATAGGCGCGCTGGGCCAGCGTCGCCTCCATGAACGGGTCGAGCGCGCCATCCAGCACATCCTGCGGCACGCCGGAGGTGACGCCGGTCCGCAGATCCTTGACCATCTGATACGGCTGGAGCACGTAGGAGCGGATCTGGTGGCCCCAGCCGATGTCGGTCTTGTTGGCCTGCTCGGCCATTGCCGCTTCCTCGCGCTTTTTCAGCTCGGCTTCGTAGAGCTTGGCGCGCAGCATCTTCCACGCCGCGTCGCGGTTCTTGTGCTGCGAGCGATCGCCTTGGCTGACGACCATGATTCCGGTCGGCAGATGGACGAGGCGCACGGCCGATTCGGTCTTGTTGACGTGCTGTCCGCCGGCACCGCCCGAGCGCATCACGTCGGTCCGCACCTGGCTTTCGTCGATCTCGATGTTGATGGCGTCATCGACCACCGGATAGACCGTGACAGAGGCAAAGCTGGTGTGCCGCCGGGCGTTCGAATCATAGGGGCTGATGCGCACCAGACGATGCACGCCGGCCTCGGTCTTCAGCCAGCCATAGGCGTTGTGACCCTTGATCTGGAGCGTGGCGGATTTGATGCCTGCCTCCTCGCCGTCGCTCTGGTCCATCAGTTCGATCTTGAAGCCCTTGCGCTCGGCCCAGCGGGAATACATCCGCAGCAGCATCGAGGCCCAGTCCTGGCTCTCCGTGCCGCCGGCACCGGCGTGGACCTCAAGGTAGGTGTCATTGGAATCGGCCTCGCCCGAGAGCATGGCGTCAAGCTGCTGGCGGGCCCCCTCCGCCTCCAACGCGCGCAGCATCGCCTCACCCTCGGCGACCGTCGCCTCGTCGCCGGCATCATCGCCCAGTTCGATCAGCGTGACGGCATCGTCGAGATCGGCTTCGAGCTTCCTGAGATTGTTGAGACGGGTTTCAAGGTCCGTCCGCTCGCGCATCAGTTTCTGCGCCTTGGCGGCATCGTTCCAGAAGTCCTGCTCTTCGGACAGGGCATTCAGTTCCGCGAGGCGTTTGACCGAGGTATCCCAGTCAAAGATGCCTCCTCAGCAGCCCGACTGACTGCTTGATCGTCTCGCAAAGGGAAAGGTGTTCAGCACGCATGCGCGAAAGGTCCGTTAAGAGGCGGAAACGCCGCCCGGACAGCGGGATACCCGCCAGCCGTGCGGCTGTAAACCCGCTGTGATCAGTAGAGCCCGCCGGTCGACGGAGCAGAGGCCGCTGCGCCGCCGCCGGCCGCACCGCCGCCCTTGCCGCTGCCCGCACCGAAGCTGACACTCTCGGGCGGGGCGGTGCCGGGCTTGAAGGCTTCGAGAATCGTGCCCGCCCCCTCGCCCGCGCCGACACGCTGGCCGGTCGAGGCGCTGACGCGGATCAGCTTCATCTGCGGCGGGATGCGGAACTTGGTATCGGGCTTGCCCTCAAGCGCAACCTTCATGAAATCGCGGAAGATCGGCGCCGCATACTGACCGGCCGTCGCCGATCCACCGAGCGATTTGGGCTTGTCGAAGCCGAGATAGATGCCGACAGCCAGTTCCGGCGAGAAGCCGACGAACCACACGTCCTTGGCCTCGTTGGTGGTGCCGGTCTTGCCGGCGAGCGTGCGGTTCAGGCTTTTCAGCACCTGAGCCGTGCCGCGCTGGACCACGCCCTCCATCATCGAGGTGATCTGGTAGGCGGACATCGGATCGATGACCTGCTCGCGCTTGTCCTTCAGGCGCGGCTCGTCCTGCTCGCGCCATTCATCGGCCTTGCACGCTTCGCAGATGCGCTCGTCGTGCTTGTAGATGGTCTGGCCCCAGCGATCCTGAATGCGGTCGATCATCGTCGGCTTGATGCGGCGGCCGCCGTTGGCGAACATCGAATAGGCCGCCGTCATGCGCAGCACGGTCGTCTCGCCGGCGCCGAGCGCGATCGACAGCACGGGCAGCATGTCGTCGTAGACGCCGAAGCGCTTGGCATATTCGGCGATCAGCGGCATGCCGACGTCGCGCGCCAGCCGAACGGTCATCAGGTTCTTCGAATGCTCGATGCCGTAGCGCAGCGTGCGCGGGCCGGTCGGTTTGCCGTCATAGTTCTCCGGCCGCCAGACGCCGAGCGAGCCGCCCTGATCAATCTCGATCGGTTCGTCGAGCACGATCGACGATGGCGTGTAGCCATTGTCGAGCGCGGTGGCATAGACGAACGGCTTGAACGACGAACCCGGCTGGCGCAGCGCCTGCGTCGCGCGGTTGAATTCGCTCATCTCGAACGAGAAGCCGCCGACCATGGCGACGATGCGCCCGGTGAACGGGTCCATGGCCACCAGCGCGCCGGACAGTTCGGGCACCTGACGCAGACGGTAGGTGCCCGGCGCATTGGCCAGGGGCTCGACATAGATGACATCGCCGGGCGAGAGCGCCTGACGCAGGGGCCGCCGGGTCCAGCGCACGCCTTCGGCCGTGATCGTTCCGATCTCGCGCTGACGCGACAGGGTGCCGTTCGGCTCCTTGCCGGGCTGCAAGCCAATGCGGGCACCGCCGTCCGTCACGTCGAGCACGATGGCCAGACGCCACGGTTCGACGTCCGAGAACGAGGCGACTTCCGACAGGGCCACCCCCCAGTCGCCGCCAACCGGGCGCTTGGCGGATGCGCCGCGCCAGCCATGCGCCTCGTCGTAGCGGACCAGACCGTCGATCAGGGTTTTCCGGGCGACGACCTGCAATTTGGTATCGAGCGTCGAGCGGACCGACAGTCCACCCTCGTAGAGCTTCTTGGAGCCGTAACGCTCGGCCAGCTCGCGGCGCACTTCCTCGGCGAAGAAGCCGGCGGCAAACTTGTTCGGCGACAACTGACGGAAATGAACGGTCAGCGGCTCGGACTTGGCCTTGAGGCCTTCCTCACGCTCGATGTAGCCGTTCTCCATCATGCGGTCGACAACGTAGTTGCGCCGCGAGATCGCCGCGTCGCGCTGGTTGACCGGGTGATAGCTCGACGGCGCCTTGGGCAGCGCGGCGAGATAGGCGACCTCCGGGATCGTCAGTTCATGCACCGACTTGCCGAAGTAGTTCAGCGCGGCGGCGGCGACGCCGTAGTTGCCAAGGCCGAGATAGATCTGGTTGAGATAGAGTTCGAGGATCTTGTCCTTGGAAAAGGTCGACTCCAGCCGGAACGCGACCAGCATTTCGCGGATCTTGCGCTCGTAGCTCTGCTCGGACGACAGGAAGAAGTTCTTGGCGACCTGCTGGGTGATGGTTGAGGCGCCCTGCTGGCGTCCGCCGGACGAGCGCTTCAGGTTGGACAGGATGGCGCGCAGGATGCCCTCGGGATCAACGCCGCCGTGCGAATAGAAATTCTTGTCCTCGGCGGCGAGAAACGCGTTCTTGAGCAGCTGCGGCATCGCCTGGATCGGCAGGTACAACCGACGCTCGATCGCATATTCGGCCAGAAGGCTGCCGTCCGTCGCGTGGACACGGGTCATCACCGGCGGCTCGTATTTCTCGAGCTGCGCGTGATCGGGCAGATCCTTCGAATAGTAGGAAATGAGCATTGCGGCCGCAGCGACGCCGAGCAGCGCGAACAGCGTGCCCGTGGCAAACAGCATGGCAATGAATCGCCCTAAAAACCGCATCATTCCTTCCTTCTCGGACCCGCAGCCTACCCGATTCCCTGTCGCACACGAATGGTCTGGCCACTCATGCGAAACCGGGTCTTGCGACCATGTCCGACGGACCCCTCGCCGGAGGGAGAGGCGAGACACCGAACCGTCCCCGGCATCAAGAGGGAAACAGGCAAATTCATGGCCTTGCGGCTGAATTCGTCATCGCTGTTGCATTTTCGCCGACGAAGCGATCGACCGCCGCAGCGATGGCCTGAGCCATGCCGGCGCGCCATTCGGCGGATTTCATCGAGCGCATGTCCTCGCTGGACGACAGATAACCGACCTCGAGCAGCACCGAAGGGACATCCGGCGCGGTCAGGACGCGAAAGCCGGCCGAACGCAGCGGGTTCTTGTGCATCGATGTGGTGCGCGGCAGCGACTCGCCGAGATGGCGGGCAACCTTGATCGAGAAATGGCGGGTCTCGCGCTTGGTCAGGTCAAAAAGGATGTCGCCGACATGCGAGTCATCCTCCTGCGCGTCCAGCCCCGCCGCCTGATCGGCGCGGTTCTCGGAATCGGCCAGCTTCTGCGACAGGATGTCGGAGGCCTTCTCCGACAGGGTGTAGATCGAGGCGCCGCGCACGCCCGGCTCGTCGGCCAGCGTGTCGGCATGCAGGGACAGCATCAGCGCAGCCTGCCGCTCACGCGCGAACCGGACCCTGTCGCGCAACGCGATGAACACATCGGTCTCCCGCGTCATCGCCACATCGACCTTGCCGCTCGCCATCAGCGCCTTGCGCAAGTCCAGCGCCAGCGCCATCACGACGGACTTTTCCGTCTCGCCCGAGGCGGTCGTCGCGCCCGGATCGATGCCGCCGTGCCCCGGATCGATCACCACCAGCGGCCGTCGCGGGCGGGCCTCGCCCGGACGGGGCGGTGGGGACAGCGGCGTGGCGGAGGCGGCCTGAGGCGGATCGCCCGCCGTTTCAGCGATGGCGGCCGCAAAACGGGCGCGGTCGACCTTGGCCAGATGGATCACAAGCCGGCGCCGCCCGCCGGAGTCGATCGAATCGACCCGCTCGGCCACAGCCGGCTCCGCCAGATCGAGCACGATG